>JBFFNJ010000289.1:0-2588 GCA_041563215.1 Candidatus Deferrimicrobia bacterium
CCTTTCAAAAGAGCGTAGAACTCCTCCTGGGGCATGATTTCCCCGAAAGGACCGGTCCTTCCGAGCGCTTCATCGCTGTTTACGAGATGGTGATACCATGGCTGCTTCAAGGATCTCAGCGTATCGGGCTCCAGGTTCCCGATGAAGACCTGGTTGGGAGCGTATCCCACGGCTTCCCGGTAGGTCCGCAAATGACTTTTCACCTGTCCCGCAAGCTCCGGATGCTTGGGGATTTCTCTCGACGGTTTGGAGCCATGGCGGACAAAATCGGGAAGATGAACCAGGATATTGGAGCAATTCTTGATGATGACATGTCCCTGGTTCATATCAGTTCCCTACCATCTCCTTCACGGCATCCTCGATTCTGTTTTCGCTGGTGGCGTCCGAACCGTCCATTCGCAAGACGTCCTGTCCGTTCCTGAAAAAAAGGAGCGCCGGGACGCCCACGATTTTGTATTGGGCACAGAGGTTCTGGTTGTCCCAGGCATTGATCTTCACGAATTTCATGTCGGGATATTTCCCGGCCACCCTTTCCAGAACGGGAATCAGGGCCTTGCAGGGGGCGCACGGTGGAGTGAAAAAGTCCACCAGGACGGGAATATCGGACTGCAGCACTTCCTTGTCGAAGCGGGATTCGCTGATCTCGGTGAGATGGTTTCCCTGGCTCATGTCGATCTCCCTGGTTATATCGTACTTGTATTTTCCCTGGCTTTCCCTTCTTTTTGCCCCGGCACACTACCTAATGAGAGGATTTTGGGAACGAAAAGGACCCTTTTTTCAGGATCGGAAAGCATTTCCCGCGTTGTGCGCGATGCTGTTCTCCAACAAGTAATTTATCTTGTTTTCCATGCCGTTACGATTCTACTGATCCTGAAAAACGGTTTGCTCCTCGATGGGGGTCTGAAGCGCTTTCAGCGATTTTTTCAAAAGATTCAGACGCAGTTCCTCTTCCTCTTCGTGGGGGAGCTTCGGGTTTCCCAGGGGATGAGGAATGGCTATGGCCGGTACGATCCGGTTGGCGCCCACGGTCTGGGAAATGGTGATGATGGAACAGACGTGAACCACCGGTATTCCCGCCCTCTCTATCTCTTTTGCCATCGTTGCCCCGCAACGAGTGCAGGTTCCTCAAGTGGATGTGAGGATCACCGCCTGAACGCCGTCCCGGATCAGGTCTACGACAATCTCCTTCGCGAATTTCACGGCGTTGTCCACCGAGGTTCCGTTTCCCACGGTGGCGTAATACCATTCATACGATGTGAAGCCCAATTCCTTTTCCAGTTTCCTTATCATGTCGATGGGAAGAACCCGGTTGGGATCCGTGTTGGCGTAGGTGTTGTCATATCCGCCGTGAGCGGACTGATGGGTCTCGGCCTCCAGTGTCTCCAACCCTTCCAGAGGATATCTTCCGTATTTGGAAGCGCTGGAGCTTTCGATATGGTCCGGATTCCCGGTGGGCACGATGCCCCCGGAAGTGATCAGGGCGATTTTTACCCCTCGGAAGTCGGCAATGGCCGGTTGCGGATCGACACGGTCGAAAAAGGGGATGGGATATTCGGTTTCGAACGGATCCCCGTGGATCTTCTGAAGGAGCATGGTGATGGCACGCCGATAGCCCGGCTCGGAATGGAAGTAGTTTTTCCTTATGCCTTGTTCGAAGCAGCCTTCCGCCTTGGGGAATTCGATTTCCTCTCCTTGCAGGATTTTCTTGCCAAGGCGGACCATTTGCCGGACGGCATCTTCCATTCCGGTAACGAGGTCGGCGCATTCGACGATGAAAACGGACTTTCTGTATTGATCGACCCCCGGGTTTTCCTTGTACATGGCCGTGATGGCGGGGATACCGAGCTCATTCAGGGAAGAGCAGATAGCTCCGCAGGCCATCCCGTACCTTCCTGCATTGAACGCAGGACCGGCGATGACCAGATCCGGACTGTGCTTGCGGATCTCGGGGAGAATTTCCTCAAGAACCTTTTCCTGATTTTCGGCAAAGAAGCTGTCGCCGCAAATCACCGTGGCGACGATTTCGACATTCGCCCCCTGTTCCTGAAATGTTTTGTGGAAAAGTCGCCCGGGCCCTTTTGCGCCGGCGGTCGTGCGGGGTTCGCAATTTGCCTGTTCTTCGCCTCCCACACCCCCGAAAAACTGATTCACGTAATGGACGATTCGGAATGGTTTCTTTCGGGATGTGTCGGACATCTATTTGAACCTCGAGGAGATCCTCTCAAATCCCAGCTGGTTGGTCGATCCTATGACCGCTTGAAGCTCGATGGCGATGCTGCCATCCGGTAGCAGACATTTGTTGGAGCCGCCGGCCAGTTCCGTGATGACGCTCGCATCGCCGATGATTTTTTCCATGGGAGGCAGAAGAATCACTTTATTGGCGTTTCCGGTGGATATGATGGCATCCGCTTTCGGGTGGGTGTCGACCAGGGATTGGGAAGCCCCGTCCTGTCCCGCAAATTCATCGGTGAGGAGAACCGTCTTGATGCCGAATGCTTCGATTTTGGAGCAGTTCATCATGAGATCGGCATCCGGATTGCCAAAGCCTTCCTTGGAAATGATGACGCCGTCGGGAGAAAGGGATGCGA
>JBFFNJ010000290.1:0-2569 GCA_041563215.1 Candidatus Deferrimicrobia bacterium
CCGGGAAAATAAAAAAGCCGCGGTGACCTCGAAGTCGCTGCGGCTTTTCAAAAACAAAAAAGCCGCGGTGCCCTGTGGCGCCCGCGGCTCCAATTTTCCTTCAACCGTAGATTAGCGGCCTGCGGACACCACCCCCGTTAGGAGCAGAAGTAGTGCGAGGCCGGATGTTCTCTTTCGCGTGCAAGCGATCATTGTCTCTCCGCATTTACCCGATATAGAAACCCACTATACAGTCATCGCCTCGGTGCTGTCAACTCTTTAATTCTCATTCACGCCGCCATCGATGAAATCCGGTGCCGCCGTCCCTCCCGACGCGACGACACGCATCCCCTCCTCGACAGACAGATGGGTCCTGACCATGTCCTCTTCCTTGATGAAGAGAACTTCCCCCAGGTAGAGGTTGTTCGTGGGCACGTAAACAGCGATGAGCTCCTCTTCCCCACACAGCATCTTCTTCGTCAAAAATCCCACGGCATAGCTGTCCGTGCGGGGATACCTTATAAGGACCACTTCCCGGAAGGAATCCATGTTCTCGGGGGAAAACGCCTCTGTCAGGGTTTTCAGGGTCGAATAGATCGACTTGGCCAGGGGTATCTTCTTCAGCACCGTTCCTATGAAATCCAAAAACCGGCTGATGAGGAACGTCTTGCTCAAGAACCCGATGAGAAGGATTGCGATGATCCCGAGCACGAAACCCGTCCCCGGGATGGGGGTCCTTTCGTAACCGGGCAGCAATAACTGCAATATGCGGTACACGACGGGTGAAAAAAGAGCGTCAATTTTCCTGAAGAACCAGAGGATGAAAAAAACGGAAAGAGCGATAGGAATGACGGAGAACAATCCCGCAAAAAAATACTTCCTGAAAATTTCCCTTATTCTTTTCACTCCACCCCCCCTCGTAATTTTTCTTGTATTCCCCCTTCATATTCCTGGTCGTCTTTTCTTGTGATGGAAACCGGATGTGGTAGAAAAGGATGGTTGCAGGCACACGGATATACGGTGTACTTGCCTTCCAGGGACATTTCACGGGAGTGCCCGCTCACCCCGACCCTTCATTCGAGGACATCGCCAAAATAGGTGATTACCCTCTCGACCCTGTATTCCCGCTCTCCTTTCGGGACCTCTACAAATACCTCATCGCCGGGAAATGCTCCCACAAGGTTCCGGGCGATGGGGGACATGACGGAAATATAGTGGGGGTTGCTGTCCATGGCCTCGGGAGGTACCAGCACGTACCTCTTTTTTTCCCCCGTGTCGATATCCGTCACCTCAACCGTCGAACCCAGGCTGACCCTGTCGCGGGGAATCTCGTTGATGTTGATCTTCAACAGATCCTCTATCCGCCTGTTCAACTGGTCGAGCCGGCCGATGAGGGTCGACTGCCTCTCCTTGGCGGACTCATACTCGGCATTTTCCGAGATGTCCCCCTGCTCGATGGCAGCGCCGATCTCGCGGGGCAGCTCCACCTTCAGCTCGTATTCCAGATCTTCGGCCTCAGCCTTCAGTTTCTCTACTATTGCTTCCAGATCGAACATCGCTAAACTCCAGCGCAGCGTTGTATGCCCGGCAAGCTCCCTCGCTTCCCCTTTTTAGAGCACGAACCTGCCTTTCCGGAGACCGCCACCGGGATGGGTGTTCAGCCGGTGCCGAAATCGCGTGTTTCGCCGCAGGTACCGTTACTTCCCTTTTCGGGGAAAGGTGACGGAAAAACCCGTTTGTCCCGGCGTGTCTCTGTGCCTGCATTTACTCCATTTCGACGGAAAACTCCTGGTAATCGAACCAGAAGCCGCTATCAGAAATCGAATCGATCTCCGCCTGAATGATCTTCTTGTGAATCTCCTCTTCGGCAGCCAGGGAAAGAAAGAGCTGCTTCAGCTCTTCGTCTTCCGCTTTCTCCGCCTGCCGCAGGTAATACTTGTTCGCGAGGATCTCATACTCCAGGGCAACCTCCAGCGCCTTGAGATCGTCCAGTGTATCGATGTCGAGGCTCAGGAGGTCAACGTCAGCCCCTCCCGTTTCAACCGCCGCTTTTTGCGCCTCCTCGGTAACGGGAAGAACCCACGGCCTTCCCTCCATCATGGCGTGAAGCTGTTTTTCCAGCTTTTCAAGGTGCCCCAGCTCATCCATTGCCAGGTTCAATAAAACGACCCGGCCCTTTTCATCCTTCGTATTCTTTGCAAACTTAAGGTACCGCTTGCACGCTCCCTTCTCGTTCCCTATAGCAATATGGATCGCCTTCACCACTTCCGATAGCTCCATTCCGTCTCCTCCTTGTCTCATTTTCCCTCTCTTCCCGGACGTCAGGACTCCATTGAGGCAGTCCCGGGAAAAAATGCAAACCCCTGCTTTCTCTATAAGCAAAACGGCACGATGACCATGGGAAAGAACACGTTACGGACTATTTTATCAGGTTTTTCCTAAGAAAATTGACCTTTTCTTCAATATAAGGGAAAAGAGCGATGAAGGGCCCCGGCAGTCCATCAGGCCTCCATCAATTCAAACTCCTCTCCCGGGGCCCCGCACACGGGACAAATGTCAGGCGGGGTATCTCCAAGGTGAATGTAGCCGC
>JBFFNJ010000291.1:0-2544 GCA_041563215.1 Candidatus Deferrimicrobia bacterium
ATCTACGGCATCACCGAACGCTTCGCCTGGGATCGGCGCGTGGCCACGGTCTCTGTCCGTAAGGAAGGAACGACGCCCGATGAACTAGCCCGGGCGCGTGGTGAGGCAAATATCTTTGTCTGGGAGTGATCTCCCTCTTCGTTTTCATGCTCGGACAAAGAGAGATACTCTTCTGCAGCGTAGTACTCGAACGGTGCTTTCTGTTCTGCACCGGCTGCCTTTGCCTCATCGAAGGATGTCTGCGCTCGATGGACGTATTTGATTGATCCACAACCGGAAATGAGCCCTGCGAACAGAAGGGCTGAAAGGAAGTAAAAGAGTGTCCTTTTCATTGCCCGCCTCCTTGAGTGGTGTAAGTTGACCTGTTGATATAAGGGTTAAAGTCAAGCTGGTTAAAGCTACTATATCGATAATTTATCACGTTTTTTGCAATTCGAAAAAAACATTCTATCTTTAAGCCAAGAAAAATCTAAATACTCTATTACGATTCGGGAATTTGACGGACGTTGCTGATTTTTTCCACGAATGCGGCAAATGTTACTTGAAAAATGGAAAAAACGAGATCTATTTGCGCACGGCTTATCTCTTCCACAACCAGACTCTTGCAAGGCCGTCCCTGAATTCGCCCGCGTAATCAAACAGGGGTTTGATAAGGATCTTTTCACGCTTATCTATGTAACCCCACTTCCCCTGAACCTCGACAGGTGCGAACCCTTCGGAAAAAGAGCCGGCGGAAGGGTATTTCGGGCGTATGAAAAAACTCCCCCCTCTTTCTATGTACCCCCAGAATCCATCGTCCTTTACGCATGCCAGACCTTCGGAAATATCGAGGGCATCATCGAACCTCGGCCTTATCGAGATCGTTCCCGCGGCGTCGACGAACCCCCACTTGGAATATATCTGCACCCGTCCGAAACCTTCTGAGAATCTCCGGGCATCGCTGAATTTCGGCATTATGACAATCTTGCCGAGCTTGTTGATGTAGCCCCACCTCCCATTGATCTGCACATTGGAAAGTCCCTCGTAAAAGCCCCAGCTGTTGTAAAACTGCATGTATTTATAATGGGCGCCCTCGTTGTCGATGTATGCCCAGGAACCGTTTTGCTTGACGCTTGCCAGCCCCTCCGAAAACCGGCCGGCGAAGTCATAGGTTGGCTTGATAACTATTTTTCCGGTTCTGTCTATGAACCCCCACTTCCCGGAGATCTTCACGCTTGCTTTTCCCTCGGAAAAATCGAGGGCGTCGGCAAACGTGGGGGGAATGACCATCGTACCGCCACGGTCTATGTAACCCCATTTTCCGGACTCTTTTACCTTGGCGAGCCCTTCGGAAAAGTCCCTCGCATCGTCATAACGGGGCTGTATGATGATCCTGCCGGAGCAGCCTATAAAACCCCACCGTCCTTCCTGGTTAATCATCTTTGCCCTTTGACCGATTGAATCTTGAAATCTCAGGCGCTAACGGTTTGTTGCGGTAAAAGTTTTTCGGGATTTTTCAGCCCACCTGTTTTCCGGGAAAGCCTGTTTGCCGAAAGACCCGGCCCGGTTTTATGCTCTCCCTTTGGTCTCACCATTTCAAATATTATCAATCTTCAATAAATGTGCCACCCCAGGAAGGGGATGATAAATGAAAAGAGGTGATTGAAAACAGGAGGTTATGGACTTTGAACGAAGTTGGTCTTCGCATTTACAATTACAATTTTGTTGCTTCGATGTCATTCCTGACATACCCCCTCAATGGAAGATTTCCTGAACAAGGCTGCTTCCTGTAAGTAACGGAGCGTGGGGGAGTAGTGGGCTTACTTCTTATCAAAGCGGTTGATGGCCAAAGAGCCTTCGGAGGCGGGCATTTTATTCGAATGAAGGGAAATTTCTCCTTCCTTTGGCTGAAAAAACTCACTATAGTGAGTTGTGTCTTTTCACATCGATGACGTGTGTGAAACACATATATTCTGCGATGCCTGCGGACTGATCATGAAAAGGCGCACGTTCCTCGTATCTTTGATCCTCGCCATGCATACCGCCCTCCCTCTTCTCGGAGTTGCATTGGCGGGAAAACCGCTCAGGCAGTATCTCGAATTTCCGCCTCTTACCCGGTACGTCGATCACCCGCCTTTCTCCTGGGGCCATTTCACCGTTGGGCTCCTTTTCCTTGTTTCTCTCTCCGTGCCTTTTTCCCTTCGGGCACTGGCTTATCTCAAGAATAGAACGCCCAGGCGGCCGTCCCTTGAAAAAAGGACGTTCCCGTGGTGGGGATGGGCAGCGGTTGCAGGGGGTACCGTAACGTGGGTTCTTGCGTGGAATCGCTTCCCCTGGTTCGAGCCGTTTCAATCCCACACCTTTACGCCCCTCTGGATCTCATACATCATTGCGGTAAACGCTTATTCCTACAAGCGCGGCGGTAAATGCATGCTCGTGTCCGACAGGGGTTATCTCATGCTGCTCTTTTTTGCAAGCACGGTGTTCTGGTGGGTTTTTGAATTCCTGAATCGCTTCGTCCAGAACTGGTATTATCTGGGCGGTGAGGGGCTGACCTCTTCTGAG
>JBFFNJ010000292.1:0-2534 GCA_041563215.1 Candidatus Deferrimicrobia bacterium
CAGATTCCGCCACTCTCGCACCCTGTCAAGTGTGGACTATTGTAACCCCACCGGGGCCGGATTGTCAATCTGGCCCCCGATGATCAATAACAGTTACATTTCAACGATTTACCTTTTCAAAGCGGTCCGGCGGGAGCAAGTTCCGCGCCCCGGCAAACAAAGAGCCCGCTCAGAAGGCAGAGGCCCGGGAATCAGGGCCCGGAGAAAAAGATGCCCCGGGGCAGGCGCTTTCATCCGGTCCCGCTTCAGGATCTGCCCCGCTCTGCACCACATGTCCCAGTCGCCCCTCTTCCCCTGTTGCCCTCAGCCATGAGCGGTGAACTACGACCGAAAAAACCCCATCTATGATACAATTATCAGGATTGCCACTACTCTTGATGAGAAAACAAGCAGATAATGACCGAGATTCTCGAACTGAAAACAGTAGCGCTCTTTATCGAGCTCAGGGTCTTCCTCGCCGTGTCTTTCCTCTACCTGACCGCGATCATATTCTACCTGTTCAATCTTTTCGCCAGAGACGAAGTGACGGGCAAGATCGGGACATCGGTTATGGCGTGCGCAACGGTGCTGCACACCTTCATAATCCTCTTTCGATGGTGGGAGGCATCCCGCCCCCCCTTTCATACCCTCTTTGTGAGCCTCTCCTGGTTCGCCTGGTGTTCGAGCGCCACGCTTCTTTTGGTCATGGCGAAAAAACCCCGGGTCCACCTCGCGGGACTTCCCGTCGCGCTCCTTTCTGCCTGGGCCATGTTCTTTGCCCTTCTAACGAGAGATCCCGCGCCCCCGCCGCTCTCCCCGCCCCTGCAGAGCAGCTGGTTTCTCTGGCACGTTATCATCGCGTTCATGTCCTATGCCGTCTTCGTCGTGGCCTGTTCCGTGGAGCTTTTGTACCTCTACATCAGGAACAGGCCCTACACCGTGAAACTGACGCGCCAGGAGGTAGAGACCTTTCACACGAATGCGTATATCCTCGTCGTCGTTGGGTTTCCCCTGCTCACATTCGGAATAGTCTCGGGCGCCGCCTGGGCAAACGACGCCTGGGGGAGGTTCTGGTCCTGGGATCCGAAAGAGACGTGGTCCCTTATCACCTGGACCGTTTTTGCCGTGTACCTTCACGCCATGAAGATCCCCCGCTGGCGTGACACCTACGCGCCCTACATCAACATCCTGGGCTTTGTGTGCATGATCGTGACCTTCATCGGCATCAACTGGATCTCGAAGCTGCTCGGCATCCCGAGCATGCACGTCTACGCCGTGTAGAGGGCGGGGGGCCTGCGTTGAAAGAGGGCTGGATGCGAAAAAACGTTATCTATCGGCATCTTGCATCAACCAAGACGGCGATCTACCTCCTCCTTGTCCTCTCCCTTTTCTTCCTCATCGGGACGATATTCCCGCAGGGGGTGGGGCTGGAGGAATACCGGGAAGCGGGAGGAAAGTTTATCTTCGGGGCACGGTACCTGGGCTTTCTCAACATCTTTCAATCCCCCCTGTTCCTCCTGGCAGGGCTCCTCCTTACCCTGAACACCCTCGTGTGCACCGCCGAGCGGATCATCGTCCTTGCCCGGAGAAGATCGGGGGAGTGGCACCCGGGGAAAGAGGGCCGCAGGTCGTATGCGATCCCCGCGGGATCGGACATACCGGATCTCCTCCTGCGCCTCAAGGCCGCCCTGAAAAAACGCGGGTACAAGCTCAGGCGGGAGGAGGTAAGTGAAAGCGGGGGAACCCTCACCTTTGCGCGGGGGATAGATCTCACGATCACCTCCATACTTTTCCACGCGGGGATATTCCTGTGCCTCCTGCTCTTTTATTCGACCCACTACCTCTCCTACGAAAACGTGCTGTCCCTCTATCCGGGAGAGACAAAAGAGGTTGAACTCCTCGGGGAGAAGATGGCCCCCTTTCAATTGAAACTGAACGAATTCTCGACCCTCTACGAGGACAACCCGAAAATAGCGTTCCCCCCAAAAGCCCACATGAAGATCGCCGCGCTCATCTCGAAGGCGGGTGAGAAGGCGGCTTTTAAACTCGAGCCGGGCGCCGTCGCCGTTTCCGACTGGATAAGCGACCTGTCCATCCAGAGGGAGGGAAAGGAGGTGTTGAGGAAAAAAGTGGAGGTCAACGTCCCCCTCCGCCACGGGGGCTTTACCTTTTACCAGATGGGGTACGACCAGGAGGTGGAGCTCAAAGTCGGGGGCGAGACAAGAACCATCTCCCCGGGAAAGCCCTTTGAGGGAAAACAAGAGAGACTCATGATTTCCGGCGTAAGGCACGGGACCCTCAACAGGATCGACGGTTCCAGCGAGAAGATAAAACCCTTTTTCTCCCTCTACCGCCTCAAAGAGGGAGGCAGCAGGAAAGACAGGGAAAAGCTCGGTGACCTTTCGCTGGGAGAGAGAAGGCGGATCGCCGGGATAGCGGTTACCTTCTCCCGGTTCAGGGAGGCAAGCGTCCTCTCCTACCGGGTAGACCCTTCCGTCGGCATCCTCTACTACCTCTCCTTTCTCGTCATAATCCTGATTACCGCCCGTCTCTAC
>JBFFNJ010000293.1:0-2532 GCA_041563215.1 Candidatus Deferrimicrobia bacterium
ATTCTATGCGGGTCGGCATTCAAGAACAAAGGGGTTCAAACGCTTCTCGATGCCGTTGTCGATTATCTTCCCTCTCCGGAAGATATTCCTCCGATAAAAGGGAAAAACCCTCAAACGGGAGAGGTCGTAGAGCGACACTCGTCCGACGATGAGCCCTTTTCCGCCCTCGCTTTCAAGATCATCAATGACCCTTTTGTCGGAAATTTGACTTACATAAGGGTGTATTCAGGGCACATCGAAACGGGAAGTTACATCTACAATGCTTCCCGGGAAAAAAGAGAGAGAATCGGTCGGCTGCTCAAGATGCATGCGAACAAGAGGGAGGACATAAAGGCCATTTATGCAGGCGACATAGCTGCCTGCGTTGGACTCAAGTCTACGGCTACGGGAGATACCCTCTGCAAACAGGAGTCCCCCGTGGTCCTCGAGACGATAACACCGCCTGACCCCGTCATATCTGTCTCAATTGAACCCCGTACCAAAGCAGATCAGGAAAAACTCGGACAATCACTCTCCCGCCTTGCCATGGAGGACCCCTCGTTTCGCATTACTGCTGATGATGAGACCGGGCAGACCCTTATCTCGGGTATGGGGGAATTGCACCTTGAAATCATATGCGATCGATTGATCAGGGAGTTCAAAGTTCAAGCAAACGTGGGCAAACCCCAGGTGGCATACCGGGAGACGGTGAGGGTGAAAAGCAGGGCGGAAGGAAGATTCGTCAAACAAACCGGTGGTCGAGGGCAGTATGGCCACGTGTGGCTCGACATGGAGCCAGGGGTAAGGGGTTCCGGCGTCGTCTTCGAAAACAAGATTGTGGGCGGGGCAATTCCCAGGGAATACATTCCTGCTGTTGAAAAAGGCATTATCGAAGCAGCCGAGACGGGGGTAGTTGCAGGATATCCCGTTGTTGACGTAAAGGTAACCCTCTTCGACGGTTCATATCATGAGGTTGACTCTTCCGAGATGGCATTCAAGATTGCTGCTTCGATGGGGTTTAAGGTAGCGTGTAAAGGAGCTGATCCGATTATTCTCGAACCGATCATGAAGGTCGAAATCGTAACGCCTGATGATTTCATGGGAGATGTGATCGGAGATATAAGCTCCCGGAGAGGAAAGGTGCAAAATGTTGAGGCCAGGAACAAGACCCAGGTGGTCAACGCCCTCGTTCCGCTTTCCGAGATGTTCGGTTATGCCACAGATCTCAGGTCGCTGACCCAGGGAAGGGCGACCTATTCAATGCAGTTTTCCCAGTATGAAGCATTACCAATTTCCGTCTCCGATGAGTTGTTGAAGGTCAAAGGCTTATAAAGAACAAGAGGAGGAGAGAGACATGGCGAAGCCCAAATTTGAGAGAAAGAAGCCCCATTTGAACGTTGGTACGATCGGTCATGTGGATCACGGGAAGACGACTCTTACGGCGGCGATAACGAAGATTTTATCGAACAGGGGGCTTGCGGATTATGTTTCATTTGACGAGATAGACAAGGCGCCTGAGGAGAAGGAGCGTGGCATAACGATTGCGACTGCCCATGTGGAGTACGAGACGGAGAATCGTCATTATGCGCATGTGGATTGTCCCGGCCATGCGGATTATGTGAAGAACATGATAACGGGTGCGGCTCAGATGGACGGTGCCATTTTGGTGGTGAGTGCTGCAGACGGTCCGATGCCCCAGACCCGTGAGCACATACTGTTAGCCCGTCAGGTGGGTGTTCCCTACATTGTGGTATACATGAACAAGGTTGACATGGTGGATGATCCTGAGCTGCTCGATTTGGTTGAGTTGGAGGTGCGCGAGCTGCTCGGCAAGTATGAGTTTCCCGGCGATGACATTCCCATTGTGCGGGGGAGTGCTCTGCACTCGCTGGATTGCGGATGCGGGACGGACGCGTGTGAGAAGTGCAAGAGCGTTCTGGAGTTGATGGATGCGGTGGACGATTATTTTCCTTTGCCCGAGCGTGATGTAGACAAGCCGTTTTTGATGCCGATCGAGGATGTGTTTTCCATAAGCGGCAGGGGCACGGTGGTTACCGGCCGTGTTGAGCGCGGCGTGATCAAGGTGGGGGAAGAGGTGGAGATTGTTGGTTTCGAGGAAACGGTGAAGACGGTAGCCACGGGCGTTGAGATGTTCCGGAAGATTCTGGACCAGGGTCAGGCGGGTGACAATGTGGGTGTGTTGCTGCGGGGTATCAAGAAGGACGAGGTATGGCGCGGGCAGGTTTTGGCCAAACCGGGGAGCATAACGCCGCACACGCATTTCAAGGCCCAGGCGTACGTATTGACGAAGGAGGAGGGTGGCCGTCACACGCCCTTTTTCTCGGGTTATCGCCCCCAGTTTTATTTTCGGACCACCGATGTGACGGCGATCGTATCACTGCCGGCTGGTGTGGAGATGGTGATGCCGGGGGACAATGTGGAGATCGAGGTCAATTTGATTCAGCCCATAGCGATGGAGAAGGAGTTGCGCTTTGCCATCCGTGAGGGCGGAAGGACCGTCGGTGCAGGTGTAGTGTCGGAAATAATCAAGTA
>JBFFNJ010000294.1:0-2499 GCA_041563215.1 Candidatus Deferrimicrobia bacterium
ATAGACATTTTTTCCAAAGGCAACACACTTTTCCTGAAAGGATCTGAAGTCCAGGTTGCTCTCGCCTCGAAGGTACTGCACGAACTTTACGAAATCCTCAAGCGAGGGTATCCCCTCTTTTCAAACGACATACACCAGGCGGTAAAAATCGTTTCGTCGAATAGAAGTGCCAACTTGAAGGAAATATTCCTCGATACGGTATTCGTTTCGGCGAGGAAAAGAGTTATCACGCCCAAGAGTCTTGCCCAGAAGGAATACATAGACGGTATTCGGGACTTCGATATCGTGTTCGGAATCGGCCCTGCGGGAACGGGGAAAACATTTCTCGCTATGGCTATGGCGATTTCCTTCCTGTTAAAAAAAATGGTAAAGAGAATTGTTCTGGCACGGCCGGCAGTCGAGGCCGGGGAAAAACTCGGATTTCTACCGGGGGACATGTACGAGAAGGTAAATCCCTACCTCCGCCCGCTTTATGATGCCCTTTACACCATGCTCGAGTATGGCCAGACGTCGCGGTTGATCGAGAGGGGAACCATAGAGATTGCTCCCCTCGCCTTCATGCGGGGTAGGACGCTGGATGATTCCTTTATCATTCTCGATGAAGCACAAAATACCACCTCCGAGCAGATGAAGATGTTTCTGACGAGAATAGGGTTTGGATCTAAAGCGGTCATTACAGGGGATATAACCCAGGTGGACCTCCCGGCAGGCAAAACGTCCGGTTTGATAGAGGTAAGGGAAATATTGAAGGGTGTCGAGGGGATAAAATTTTGTTTTTTCAGCGAGATAGACGTGGTGAGACACCCTCTCGTTCAGGATATCATCAGGGCATACGAAAAGTGGGATAACGGGAAATGACGAACTTTGGAAGGTTGAAAAAATATTTTGGGGAGCGCAAAAGCACCCTGGCATTCGGACTCATTTCCCAGGTTGTCGTCTTTATCTTCTTCTTCTTTCTCGTGAAGGGGTTTGTTCTTCCTTCGAGCGGAGAAGCTCAGGCAAAGGAGATCCTTGCTGCCTCCATTCCCTTTGTGTCCCTTGGCATTTTGCTCAAGATCGTCTTTGACAAATCCGATATCCCTTTCCTGCTTCTCCTGATCCTGATTCCACCCCTTCTTATCGCAGGCCCATCTTTCTTCACTTTTTTTCTCCCTCTCGCCTGCCTGGCAGCCGGCTATGCCATCGCTGTTTCCGTGAAAGACAGGACCCGGCTCACCTGGATAGCCATCCTGGGGGCTTTTTCACAGATCATCATCAATCCAACTGTATGGTATATGGTTTACGGCGAGGAGAGCCTCGGGAAAGTATTTTTTTCATCACTGTTTCTCATTGTCACAGGACCTGGCCTGCTTGGGATTCTCGTCTACATCGGGGAGGAGGTCTTCGGCCTTCCGACGGAATTGAAACTGATGGATATCTGCAGCGAAGCCAACCCTCTTCTTCGGACGCTCCGTAATGCCGCACCCGGCACTTTTTATCACAGTGTCAACACCGCTTTCATAGCCGAAGAGGGAGCCATGGCGATCGGGGCGAACCGCCTTCTCTGCAGAGCGGGTGGGCTCTATCACGACATAGGAAAGATGTGGAAACCCGAATATTACAGCGAAAATCAGTTCGGCGAAGAGAATGTCCACGACCAGATCAGCAAGGATGTATCGCGGTTGATAATAATTTCTCACATAGAGGAAGGAATAAAGCTGGCGGAAAAGCACGGGCTCGGGAAGAGCATCGAGGAGCTCATCAGGCGCCACCACGGCAACGCTCCCCTTTACTATTACGATCCCCGCATCCGGAGAGAGCTCGACAGGTATCCCGGGCCGCTTCCGAACAGCAAAGAGCAAGGAATTGTGATGCTTTCCGATAGTATCGAGGCCACTGCGCGAAGTCTGACTGAAATGTCAGAGGGAGAACTGACGAAAGTTGTTCGTTTTGTGATCGGGCGGGGGGTAAAAGATGGACAGATCGCCGGGGTGGGTTTTTCCGAAAGGGACCTTCGGATACTTGAAGAGGCGTTCATAAAAAGTTTGAAAATTATTTACCATAACAGGATATTCTACCCGTCACAGGACGGAATGTTGCTCAGGGGGGCTGATGAGGCAGGTCTATTTGAGAAATTGCCACCGGCACCGGAAGCTGCGGACGAAGCTGCTGAAAAAGATGGTGAGAGAGGCCCTGGGGGTTTTGAGTATCACTGAAGGCATCCTGACGATTCTTCTCGTCGGCGACAGAAAAATCAAAAAGCTCAACAAAGAATACTTTCACAAAGATTCTCCAACAGATGTCTTGTCTTTTTCCTACGGCGTAAAGAGAAATTTCGACTCCCCGGTGGAGGCGACGAAAGAGATAGAGGGTGATATCATCGTTTCCCTTGATACCGTGCTTGGTGGGGAGGATGAGGGCTATCTTTCCGATGAGGAACGGGTGTTTTTTTACGTGCTTCACGGTGTCCTCCACATAATGGGCCATGAACACACGGGGGATAAGAAAAAATCCCGGGAA
>JBFFNJ010000295.1:0-2496 GCA_041563215.1 Candidatus Deferrimicrobia bacterium
CGGCAGAGGGCTGTTGTCTACAACGTTCTCAGGCACACTCGATCCCATCCAGACGCCGAGTGGATTTACAAGGAGGCGAGAAAAATCATTCCCAACTTAAGCCTCGGCACCATTTACCGGAACCTCAAGATCCTGAAGGAGCAGAAGAAGATCATAGAAGTCAAGAGCGAGTACAGCCAGAGCGCCAGGTTCTGCACCTTTCTGGCTCCCCATTCCCACTTTCACTGCGAGCGGTGCGACTCGATCACCGACGTGCAGGGAATGAACGAGAGAGAACTCTTTCCCAAATCGGTAATGGATGAATTCGGGGAGTTAAAATCGGTGCAAATCGTCTTCCACGGTGCCTGCAAGGACTGCCTGGCAAAAAGCAGCAGATTCCAGTAGCGTATCCTGCGGGAAAAACCCGGAAAAAGCTCCGAAAAGCCCCTGAGACCCCGGTGAGGCCCGCGTTTTAATCCCGTATACTACCCTCTATTTCGTTGAGGATTTGCTCCGTCGCCGTATTCCTGTTCAGCGTGTAGAAATGTAGGCCGTCAACGCCAAATTCCAGGAGTTCGCGGCACTGGGATATGGCATAGTCGACCCCCGTCTTCAGCATGTCGGCGCCATCCTTATCCCGCATGTCCGCCATGATCCGGTCGGGAACGGTTGCGCCGCACATGTCGGTGAACTTCTTCACCTGATTTATGTTGACAATCGGCATCAAGCCGGGAATGATGGGTACGGCTATTCTCTGCTGGGCGGCCCTGTTGATGAATTCATAAAAATAGCTGTTTTCGAAAAACAGCTGCGTGATGATGAAGTGGGCACCGGAATCTACCTTCATCTTCAGATACTCGAGATCCTTTTCGATGGAGACGGCTTCGATGTGCCCCTCGGGATAACCGGCCACGCCGATGGAAAACGTATCTAATTCCCGTAGATATTCGACCAGCTGATACGCGTACTGGAAGTCGCGCTTGATCTTTTCCCGGGGGAAATCTTTCGGTGGGTCCCCCCGGAGAGCCAGGACGTTTTCTATCCCGTGCCACTTCAGTCGCTTTATGATCTCCTGAATATCGCCAACCGACGACGCGATGCAGGTGAGATGCATCATGACGTTGAGGTGGTAGTGCTCCTTGATCCGCAGGGTCCAGTCAAGGGTCCTGTCCCTCGTACTTCCCCCGGCCCCGTAGGTAACCGAGACGAAGTCAGGATTGAACCGGCTCAGAATGCTCACCGTCTCATCGAGGATATGCTCGCTCTCGGGATTCTTGGGGGGGAAAAACTCAAAGGAGAGCAACGTCCTCTTTTCCCGGAAAAGGTCACTGATTTTCATCTTGCCCATCCGTCATAAAATAACCGGCCGCCCGTGAAACCCCCTTTTCCCTCCTGCGCCTTTCCGGGAGCAAAGAGCGCCGGGCGCTGCCGTTTCCCGGGATACCGGGGCATGCCACGTGTCCTTCGAGGCAATACCAGGATGTATCATAATAGATGATATCCCATCAATCCACCCCTATTTGACCCCTCCGCCGGCGGCCGACCCCGGCCGGACGCATCACCTCCCCTGTCGACAGCAGCGGTGATGGGATGACCGGAAAGAGCCAAAGTCTGGGGTTTCCATGGAGACCACCGCGGGCAGGAGGAATCACCGTGCGCCGGTTCCGGCAGGAAACTTGAGAAAATGGCCCGGGTAGCAAAAAGCGATTGACAGGTCAATTTTTCATAATATAAAAATAAACGGGCTAAAACGTGATCGAGGGTTCCATGGAATCATCCGAGTTAAAGTTCTCAGAGGACCACATCTGGGTTCTCGTTCTGGAAAACCGGGTAAAGCTCGGGATAACGGAATATGGCCAGGACCAGCTTGGAGAGGCCGTCGAATTCGTCCCGGTCGAGGTGGAAACCTACATCGACGGGGGGGACACCTTCGGAGAGATCGAATCGCAAAAGGCAATAGTCGAGCTCATCTCTCCCATCTCCGGGATGGTCATCAACGTCAACGAGCGCGTCCTCGACGACCCAAGCATAATCAACGTGGACCCCTACGGGAGGGGATGGCTCGTGGAGATAGAACTGTCAGACGAGGATGAAATCAACAACCTGATGGACGAGGACGGGTACGAAGCGTTCGTTGAGGAGTGACGGGAAGGGTCGTGGAAGGCAATTCGGAAAGAGTTCGCATACGCCGGAGAGGCTTTATCAACATTCTCATCGGGTTTTTCGGGGGCCTCTTTGCCCTGTGCTCCCTCTACCCCGTACTGAGCTATCTCTGGCCCTACAAGGGCACGTCGACCGGTACGGGAGAGTTCTCTCTGCCACTTGACGATGTGCCCCAAAACGGCTACAAAGTAGTCAACTACAAGGAAGACAAGGTAATACTCATACGCCTGGGAAACAGGGTCATCGCCCTTTCGGCGATATGCCCCCATCTGGGCTGTCTGGTGAAATATCGGGAAGAGGGCTTCATACAGTGCCCGTGCCATGACGGAAGATTCGACTTCAGCGGAAACGTCA
>JBFFNJ010000296.1:0-2491 GCA_041563215.1 Candidatus Deferrimicrobia bacterium
ATAATCGGCGGCGTCGTACCCGTCGTTAACATAGAGGGGATTGGGAGCGGGGAATTGAAACTTACCCCGGGCATCCTGGCAAAGATTTTTCTCGGTCAAATAGACACGTGGAGCGACCCTGAAATCACCTCGCTAAACGAAGCAGTGAATCTCCCCGACGGGAAGATATCGGTCATACACAGGTCGGACGGCTCAGGAACGACGGCGATTTTCACCACATACCTTGCCGAAATCTCGAAGGCGTGGAAGGAAAAGGTGGGAAAGGGAAAATCGGTAAGCTGGCCCGTGGGTATCGGCGGAAAGGGGAACGAGGGCGTCGCGAACTACACAAAAAGAGTAAAGAACTCAATCGGTTATGTGGAGTTCGCCTATGCCAAACAGAACAGGCTCGCCTTTGTGAAACTGCAAAACCGGGAGGGAGAATTCGTCGAGCCCTCCTTTGAAACATTCAAGTCTGCCGCAGCTTTCGCAGAGTGGGACAGCAAGAAGGGATATTACCTCTGGCTGGTGAACGCCCCGGGTAAGGGATCGTGGCCGATCTCCGGCGCATCCTTCATCCTTCTGGCGAAGGAAAAAGCAGAGGCCAACAAAAAGGTCGTGCAGTTTTTCGAGTGGGCTTTCAAGAAGGGAGACGATATGGCAATCAAGCTCATCTACGTTCCCCTTCCCGAGAACCTCAAGGAAGATATCAAAAACTACTGGAGGGAAAACGAGATCTTCTGAGCATAGCCTCCGCGTGCGAGGCATGTGGTGAGAACATTTAAGCCGGGTCTTTTAACGGGATCGACTTCCCGGCTGAAGAAAAACGGATATATTGGAAAAAAGGGAAAGAGCCAGACTGGCCGACAGCAGTTTCCAGGCCATAACCTTAGCCTCCGCTGTGGTGGTACTGGCCATAGTCCTGGCGATTTTTCTCTCTCTTTTCAAAGAGTCCTATCTATCCATTGCACATTTTGGTTTCTTCAAATTTCTCATCACCGCCACGTGGGACCCGGTTAGGGAAATATTCGGGGCCGCTTCCACCCTCTATGGCACGCTGGTGACAACCATCATATCCCTGGCCATCGCCGTGCCCATTTCCCTGGGCATAGCGATATTTACCACAGAGATCTGCCCGAGAGTAGTTCGGGGCCCCTTGAGCAGTGGAATCGAACTCCTCGCGGCGATACCGAGCATCATCTACGGCATGTGGGGGCTCTTCACCCTCGCGCCGATAATGGCCGACCACGTGGAGCCATTTCTCCAGAATACATTCGGGGGAGTCCCGCTTATCGGCTTCCTCTTTCAGGGGACTCCCATCGGTATCGACATCCTCACCGCGAGTATCGTGCTCAGCATCATGATCACCCCGTTTATCTCGAGCATCGCGAGAGATACGTTTCTTTTGACGCCCCAGATACTCAAAGAATCCGCCTACGGCGTGGGCGCCACGAAGTGGGAAGTGATAAAAGACGTGATGATCCCCTACTCGAAGCTCGGGATTTACGGGGGCATCGTCATTGCCCTGGGAAGGGCTCTCGGGGAAACGATGGCAGTCGCCTTCGTTCTCGGAAACAAACATGCCATCGCCACCTCCCTCTTCGACGCGTCTGCCACCATTACCGTCACGCTTGCGAACGAGTTCACCGAAGCCGACACAGATCTCTACCTTTCGTCGCTCTTTTTGCTCGCACTTATCCTGTTCATCTCGAGCTTCGTGATCCTCGCAGTGGCGAAATATATGATCAAACGGATGAAAAGAGTATGAAAGAAATCAGGAAAAGAAAAATCAGACACCGGATAGCCGTCGTCCTGTCCACCCTCGCGGCTCTCTCGGGGCTGTTCTGGCTCGTTTTCATCCTCTTCGATGTTTTGAGACACGGGATTCACTACATCAGGCCTGAACTCTTCCTGAGCGACCCCGCTCCCCCGGGCTTTTCCGGCGGCGGACTCAGAAACGCCTTCGTGGGACAACTCCTCTTGACGGGGACAGCGATCGTCATCGGGGTGCCGATCGGCCTACTGGGGGGGACATTCCTCTCGGAATACGGAAGGCATGCCAGGTTCGGCCGCTTCATCAGCGTCCTGTCCGATATCATGATCAGCGTTCCCTCCATCGTCGTGGGATCCTTCGTCTACGCGATCATGGTGATACCGATGGGGCACTTCAGCGGTTGGGCCGGCGCCGTCGCCCTCTCGATCATCATGCTTCCCGTTATCGTGAGGACCACCGAGGACATGATGTCCCTGGTACCCTGGACCATCAGGGAGGCCGCCTTCGCCCTCGGTGCGCCCTACCACAAGGTTATCACCCAGGTGGTCTACCGGGGGGCCGCGTCGGGAATATTCACGGGAATTCTCCTCGCCGTAGCCCGGATCGCGGGAGAGACGGCACCCCTTCTCTTTACCTCATTCAACAACTCCTTTTTCTCAACGAACATGAACGAGCCAATGCCCTCACTCACCGTCACCATATTCCAGTACGCCATGGGACCCTATGACGACTGGCACG
>JBFFNJ010000297.1:0-2475 GCA_041563215.1 Candidatus Deferrimicrobia bacterium
CGATAAAGGCAATCGAGAATGGTGCCGACTGCGTCAGGATAAATCCCGGCAACATCGGTGGCGGCAACAGGTTGAAGCAGGTTATCGATGCAGCCGCACATCACGGGATATCCCTCAGGATTGGCGTCAACGCGGGGTCACTTGAAAAGGATATCCTTGAAAAGTATGGAAAACCTGGCCCAGAGGCTCTCTTCGCGTCGGCAGAAAGACATGTAAGATTCTTCGAATCCAGGAGTTTTTTTGATTTCAAGCTCTCCCTCAAAGCTTCAGACGTCCAGACTACCGTGGAGGCAAACCGGCTCTTTTCCTCCGCCTTCGATTACCCCCTCCACGTGGGGGTGACGGAGGCAGGAACGATTTTTGCCGGAACGGTAAAATCATCTGCAGGAATCGGGATATTGCTCCACGAGGGAATTGGGGACACGATAAGGGTGTCCCTGACCGCCCCTCCGGAGGAAGAAGTTCGGGTAGCCTACGAAATACTCAAATCCCTTGGGCTGAGAAGGAGGGGGCCCGAGATAATATCCTGCCCGACCTGCGGCCGAATAGAGGTTGATATCGAAAAGATCATTGAAGGCGTTGAAAAACGCATCACCCACATCGACAAGCACGTGAAAGTGGCTGTGATGGGGTGTGTGGTGAATGGTCCGGGCGAGGCTTCCGAGGCTGACGTGGGCGTAGCGTGCGGCAAAGGCACCGGGCTGATCTTTGTCCGGGGAGAGGTCATGAAGCGCGTCAGCGAGGAGGAGATTGTACCAGAACTCGTCAGCTGGGTCGAGAAAGTTACCCGCGAAGATATAAAAGGGGGGATTTAACCATGCGACTTAGCCGGTACCTTCTCCCGACAACGAGGGAGAATCCATCTGATGCCGAGATCGTCAGCCACCGCCTCATGATCAGGTCCGGCATGATACGGAAAGTTGCAGCGGGAATCTATGACTACCTTCCTCTCGGGTTGAGAGTTTTGAGAAAGGTCGAAAACATCATCAGGGAGGAGATGAACAGGGCGGGAGCGATCGAACTCCTCATGCCCGTGGTGCTTCCCTCAGAACTCTGGAGGGAATCGGGCAGGTGGGACCTCTATGGCAAGGAGCTTCTCCGTTTCCGCGACAGGGGAGAACGGGAGTTCTGCCTCGGCCCGACACACGAGGAGGTGATCACTGATATCGTGAGAAAGGAGGTGCGGTCCTACAGGCAGCTTCCCCTGAACCTCTACCAGATTCAGACAAAGTTCAGGGACGAAATAAGGCCGCGATTCGGGCTCATGCGGGGAAGGGAATTCATCATGAAGGATGCCTACTCCTTCGATGCCGATGACGCTGGGGCAGACCGGAGCTATCAGGCCATGTTTGACGCCTACACGAGAATTTTCTCGAGGATGGGGCTTAAATTCAAGGCGGTAGAGGCGGACACCGGGGCAATAGGGGGGAGCAGTTCACACGAGTTTATGGTGATAGCCGAATCGGGAGAGGATGAAATAGTGAGCTGCGGAAAGTGCGACTACGCTGCAAATGTTGAACTTGCAAAGGTCGATGAGGGGACGTTAGGGAAAGCCGGTCCTGATATACCCGCGGTTCAGGAGGTCCATACTCCCGGCATGCGCACCATAGAGGAGGTTTCCTCTTACCTCGATGCAACACCCGAGAGGATGATCAAAACCCTAATATTCGACGCCGACTCGGAGAAGGTGGTCGTCCTGTCGCGGGGGGACAGAACGATAAACGAGGTAAAGGTAAAAAATTACCTCGGAGCCGACTGGATAGAGCTTGCTGATGAAGAGAGCGTCAGGGAAGTGACGGGTTCCTCTGCAGGATTTGCAGGGCCGGTTGGCTTGAAGGCCAAGATTTTGGCTGATCGGTCGGTTTTGCAGATCGAAAACGGAATAACGGGTGCAAACAGGGATGATTACCACTATATAAACGTTCTCGTGGGGCGAGATTTCGATGCAGATGTGTATGGTGATTTCAGGGTCATCGAAAGCGGAGACAGCTGTCCTGCCTGCTATGGAAACATAACCTTTTCAAGGGGGATCGAGGTGGGGCACATTTTCAAACTCGGGACCAAGTACAGCAGAGCGATGAACGCTGTATACCTCGGGAAAGAGGGAAAGGAAAAGGTTATGGTTATGGGTTGCTACGGCATAGGTGTCGGGAGGACAGTTGCCGCAGCCATAGAGCAGAACCATGATGACGATGGTCCCGTGTTCCCCATATCGATAGCCCCATTCGAGGTTGCCGTAGTGCCCCTCAATATGAAGAACGAGAAGGTACGGGGTGCGGCCGAAACCATCTATGGGGGACTTCTCTCGTCGGGGGTGGAGGTCGTTATCGATGACCGTGAGGAAAGGCCGGGCATCAAGTTCAAGGACGCCGATCTCATCGGCATCCCTTTCCGTGTTGTGGTGGGCAAAAGTCTGACCAAAGAAGGAAAGATCGAAATCAGGGAGCGCGCCGGCGGACTGACCACTGCTGTTTC
>JBFFNJ010000298.1:0-2472 GCA_041563215.1 Candidatus Deferrimicrobia bacterium
ATAACCAGATCGGATATTTGCCCGTACGGTACTAACTCGAAGCCGAGCTTTTCGAGCCTCGTTTCGAGCACCCTCGTGTCGGCAAAGTTCGTTTTGCACCCGATCGTCTTGACCGACACCCTCTTCATTTTTCCCGTTCCCTGTAAAGAGCTTCCCTGATGACACCTCCCCCGATTACCTCATCGTCCCTGTAGAGGACGAGCGCCTGGCCGGGGGTTACGCTTTTTACCTTCCGAGCGAAGGTCACCTTCATCGTGTCCCCGTCAACGGTGACTGACGACGAAACGGAATCGGACCGGTAGCGAACCTTTGCGTCTGCCGGAAACCCATCCAGAGGAAGATCTTTTTTCAACAGGTTGATATTTGTCACGAGCGCCCCATCGGCATGGAGATGCTCCTCGGTCCCAACGATAACCCTGTTTTTGTCAGGGTCGATGTGAACAACGTAATAGGGGACGTCCCCCTGCACCTTGAGGCCCTTTCGCTGCCCGACGGTATAGTGGAAAATTCCCCTGTGCTTGCCAACGATTTTCCCACTCACATCGACGATTTCCCCGTTTTCTTCCCGAAGTCCCCCTTTTACGAGAAAATCCGCATAGGACCGTTCCGTTACGAAGCAGACCTCCTGAGATTCCTCCTTGTCCTTGACGGAAAGGCCCGCGCTGTCTGCAATTTCCCTGATTTCCTCCTTCCGATACTCACCGCAGGGAAAGAGGAGATAGGGCATGTTTCTCTGATTGAGCCGATAGAGAAAGTAGGACTGGTCCTTTCGATCGTCGATGCCTTTGAGCAACCGAAAGGTACCGTCCTCGTCTCGCTTTATCCTTGCGTAATGTCCCGTTGCGAGGTATGCAGCGTCGAGCATGCGGGCACGGTCGAGGAGGACCTCAAACTTGATCACGTCGTTGCATATGATGCAGGGATTCGGGGTTCTGCCGGAGGCATATTCATCGAGGAAATCCCGGATCACCTCCTTTTCGAACACCTCCCGATAGTTGAACACGTAGTGAGGAATTTCGAGCTTGTAGCAGACATCCCGGGCGTCGTAGATATCATCGAGCGAGCAGCATGTCCCGGACCGATCTTCGGTGACTTCGGAGAAATCGTACAGGTCGAGGGACACGCCGATAACCTCGTACCCCTCCCTCTTGAGGAGAAACGCCGCGGTCGAGGAATCGACCCCCCCGCTCATTGCAATGATTACTTTTTCCTTCATGCTTTTCTTTTAGAACTGTTTATAAGTTGTTAATTATAACTGATATTTGTGAATTTGGTTTGTATTTTTACCTGGTAAATTGACCTATCGGAACGGGGTAATAAAAAATATATTCAATTCATCTATCATCCTTCATTGATCGTTTCATGAAATCGTTTATTGCGCTTTCGCTTTGTATATGGGGGAGAGGCTCCTCAGTTTCGTTACGATCTCGGGGATCTTTTCCAGCGCGTAATCCACGTCCTCATCGGTATTTCCATACCCGAGACTGAATCTCAGCGAGCCCTGCGCATCTATGGGGTCTACCCGCATCCCGGTCAGAACATACGAGGGTTCGGTTGATCCGGAGGTGCAGGCAGATCCCGTTGAGGCGGCGATGCCCACCATGTCGAGAGCTACGATGAGCGCCTCCCCTTCGATAAATCGAAAGGATATGTTTGTCGTATTTGGAAGACGAGCTTCCCGGGTTCCATTTACATAGATATCCGGTACCCTCTCGAGGAGACCATTTTCGAACCTGTCTCTCAGTCTCATAACATCTTGAGATTCCTCTTCCCACTCCGAGGCTATGAGCTCGAAGGCTTTCCCGATCGAGACAATCCCAACAATGTTTTCTGTTCCTGACCTCCTTCCCCGTTCCTGGTGTCCCCCATGAATTATCGGCTCGAGCTGCAGGCCTTTTCTGACGTAGATTCCTCCCACACCTTTCAATGCATTTATTTTATGACCGGAAAAAGTGATAATATCTGCTTCCAGATCATCAACTGTAGCAGGTATCTTCCCAATAGCCTGGACTGCATCGGTGTGAAACGGTATCTCATGTTCCCGTGAGATTTTCGCAATATCTTTTACGGGATTTATCACCCCCGTCTCGTTGTTTGCATGCATGACCGTGATCAGGATGGTATCACTCCTTATGCTCCTTACCACGTCGTCGGGATCGACCAGCCCGTCCCTTCCGACGGGGAGGTAGCTCACATCGAATCCGATCTTCTGCAGGGAGCCGCAGCTTTTTATCACCGCAGAATGCTCAACGGATGAGGTTATTATGTGCCCCCTTCGATCGAGATTCTTGAATGCCACCCCCTTGATGGCCAGGTTGTCGCTCTCGGTCCCGGAGCTGGTAAAGATAATTTCACCGGCCTCACAGCCGAAAAAGGCAGCCACCTTCTCCCTTGCCCATTCGGTTTTTCTCCTCACCTCCCTACCCGCCCAGTGTATGCTCGACGGGTTCCCGTATTCTTCGAAGGTATAGG
>JBFFNJ010000299.1:0-2465 GCA_041563215.1 Candidatus Deferrimicrobia bacterium
ACGCGCCTCTCCGGGATGATGTGCGGCATCTCCATCCTCATCGTGATCGCAACTCTGGGCGGCATCATCGGAAAGATCCCCGTGGTCGTGTTTGCCGGGATCTTCGTGGCCAACGGGATAAGCCTGTTCGACAGCTGGAGCGTGGACATGCTGAAAAACCTGCCCAGAACGCAGGGGGACCGGAAAAACGTCGTGCTCAACCACCTCGTGGCCTTCACCGTGGCGGCAGTCACGGTGGTGGTGAACCCCGTCGTCGCGGTGGGAATAGGCATGGTCATCTCGACCGCCCTGTTCGTGGCCAGGATGGGAAAATCGATCGTGAAGAGGACGTACCTCGGTGACAGGGTGCGCTCCAACAAGGTCCGCCCCCTTGCACACGACGAGGTCCTTAATAATGAGGGTAGACAGATCGTCGTCTACGAGCTCCAGGGGCCGCTTTTTTTCGGGTCTGCAGAGAACCTGGTAAGGAGGATCGAGGGCAAGATGGACCGCGCCACCTACTGCGTGCTCGACATGAAGCGGGTAACCGAGGTTGACAGCACGGGGGCGCGGATACTCTGCCAGCTCGGGGAAAACATGGAAAAGTCGGGCAAGCAGGTCCTGATCAGTTACCTGAAGGGGAACCGGTCGATATGCGAGTTCCTGGAAGCGATGGGCCTCTTCACCGCTCTCTCCGAAGACCGTTTCTTTCCCGACACGGACAGGGCCCTCGAGTGGGCGGAAGACCACCTCCTGGGTATTCACGGACTCACGTCAGAGGACACGGCAGGAGTTGAGCTGGAGCAGAACGACGTGCTGAAGAATTTCAGTGCCCGGGAGTTCGCGGTGCTGAAGGAAACGCTTGTCCGGAAAACCTACCGCAAGGGGGAGCCGCTCATCAGTGAGGGAGACGCAGAGAGAAATCTCTTCTTCCTGACGAGGGGGTCGGTGAGCGTGAAAGCGCGCCTATCGGAGAGCGACCGCCACGCCCGGCTGGTCACCTACTCATCGGGGGTCATCATCGGGGAGATGGCGTTTCTGGATGGAAGCCCCCGTTCCGCCGATGTCTGGTCCGAGTCGGACTCAGAAGCCTACCTGCTCTCCCCCGGGGCCTTTGCCGGCATGAGCGGGGAGCACCCCGAAATAGCCCTGAAATTGCTGAGAAACATCGCCATCGAGGTAAGCAGGCGCCTGCGCTCCACTTCAGACGAGGTGAGGGCCCTGGAAGAGTGGTAGATTGACGCCCCTTCGCTAACAGGTCACAACTCGATGACCTGGCCGTCCCTCAGTATTTTGATGTTGTCCAGGCCGATCTTCTTTATCTCCCGCTTTATCTCGGCCCGGTAGCGGGGTTTGCAGTGAGTTATGAAGATCCTCTCGGGCAGGGGCTTTATCTTTTTCAGCTCCGCCTCAAGGAGAGAGGGCGTCAGGTGCCCGGAACTCAAGGCCAGCTCCTTCATCCGATTGGGAAAGGAGGTCTCGATGATGAGGCCGTGAATCTTTACGTCCCGTACGCCCCTCCATATCGCCCTGGTGGGCCCCGTGTCCCCCGTGTAGAGGAGCCTCTTGCCCTCGCTGTCCTCTATCAGAAACCCGACGGCGGGGGTCCCGTGGCTCACCGTGTAGGCGGTGACCGTGTACCCGTCTACCTCGAGGGGAATGCCGGGCCCGATCAGCTTGAAGCGTATGGCGGCATTTTCGGGATCGGGGATCTTGGTAAAATCGGGCCAGACGATGTTGTTCAGCAGGCTGCGCCGGAGGTACTCAAGAACCCGTAACTTGCTCACCAGGGTCACGTGCTGGCCCTTGTTGTTCATCACGATGTTGTCGGCCAGGAAGGGTATGCCCTTTATGTGATCAAGGTGCGCGTGGGTAACGAGGATATAGCGTATTTTCCACTGCTGCTGCCTGTTCAGGGCCGCACCTATGGTCCCCCCGTCAAGGAGTATCTTCCCGTCGATCAAGAAACCGGTGAGATATTCGTTCTGGATCTCGGCACCGGAACAGCCCAGGACGCGTATCTTCAAAACGGAACCTCCCCTCCGTTAACGCGATAAGAGATATATTGTAATTTACTGCACCCGGAGCGAGACATCCAGCCCCGGCCTTCCCGGTCGTAAAGATTATACATCAAATACAACCGGCACCGCGAAGCAATTCCGGTTTACCACGCCGTCAACTGCCTGAGGCGCTATTTGAGACCACATCAAAAGTCTTCTAATAACCTTTCTTTCTTTATTGACTCCTCTCTTTTTATCAGGGCCTTTAGGCCCGCTATTGATCTCCCGTCATATCGAAAGCGTCAGGCGCACGAAAAAGAGTCTCTCCGGCTGTATTGCCGGGTTCACCGGGTCCGTGTCGAAATACTGGAACGACTCATCAAAAAGGTTCTTCGCCCCGACGGTTATGAACCCGTAGCGCTTCGGCAGGCGATAACTGACCGCAGCGTCGACGAGCCAGAAGTCATCTTCACCGGGCGAGAAGCC
>JBFFNJ010000300.1:0-2461 GCA_041563215.1 Candidatus Deferrimicrobia bacterium
AAAGGACGGAAAAAACAACCGGCGCACGATCATTCCTCGCTGTTTTGGTGCAAATATTTGCTATGAAGCCAAGGAGCAACAAGCCCGCATCGGCAACCGGCACCAGATATCCCAAAAAATAGGAGAGGGTCAATTGAGTGAGCAAAAGCGGTCGAAGAGGCTGCATATGATCCGGAAGAGCAAGGCGTGTGCCTGAAAAAAGAAAAATTCGCAGACGATCTGATGGCCTCTGTTTAAGCCTCAACTCTGGCTTGGAGGGTTCTCCTTCGTGAGGTATACGAGGAAATCCGCCGCTTTCGACGGGGATATTTTCAGAAGTGAGGCGACTTCAGCCGGGGGCCTGCCGAGGATTTCCCTGACAGACCCGTAGGAATCCATCAGCTTCTTAACCCTTACCCGCCCGATACCGGGGAAATTGTTCATGATGGATACCAACTTTGATTTCTCATCTCTCGATCTGTGAAAAGAAAGGGCAAACCGGTGTGCTTCGTCCCTTACCCTTTTCAGGAAGAGCAAAACGGGATCGTCCGATTTCAATTTGAGAGGGTTTTTCCTTCCCGTGATGTAAACCCTGTCATCTTTTCCTTCCCCCTTCCTTCCCCGCTCCTTTGCAATAGAAACGATATCAGCCCTTTCGGGTGCCTCCTCTATCGCCTTCAAAGCCCTAAGAAGATGTCCTTTCCCCCCATCGATGACGATCAGGTCCGGGAACCGCCCGAAATCGACCCCTCTTCTTATTCTCCTGCCCAGGATCTCGGAAATCATCGTGTAGTCATCCCTGCCGCCTTCCTGTTTGATTTTGAACTTCCGGTACCGACCCTTTTTGGGTGCTCCATGCTCAAACGTTACCAGGGCACCTACGGCACTATCACCACTATGATGGGACACATCGTAGCACTCTACGAGAGCAGGCCTCTTTTCAAGTTTCAGCCTTTCCACCATCCGCTCCATCAGTTCGTTATATTGAAGCTCCCCTTTTCTCTTCGCCTCGAAATATGCTTTTGCATTCTCAGCGGCAAGATTCAGAAGCTCCCTCCTCTTCCCCCGCAATGGGACCCTGAGATCCACGACTTCTCCAGCCCCATCAGATAGAGACGCTCCGATGAATGGGTCACCCGGTTTAAGGGAAACCACTATCTCGGGGGGAAGATACGATCCATCTCCGTAATATTGAGACAGTACCGAACCGATAAGCTCGCCGTCAGAAGCCCCGCCCGTGCTGAGGGTATAACATCTCACGTCTATCACCCTGCAGTTTCTGAGAAACAATATGGCAACGGCAGCCCTGTCTTCCTCCCGGTACACGCCGAAAACGTCAGAGTCGGGAAGGGCGGCATTCACAACCGACTGTGATGCAGAAAGATCTTCGATTACTTTGAGCCTGTCCCTGACTTCAGCCGCCTCCTCGTACCTCAACTTTTTCGCGTATTCCCTCATCTTCTTTCTCAGCTCTGCCCGAACGGCTTTGTAATCTCCCTTGAAAAACTTCAGGGCCCTCTGAATGTTTTCCTTGTAATCCTCTTCGCTTATGAGGCCGACGCAGGGTGCAGGGCACCTTTTGATCTGAAATTGCATGCAAGGCCCCTCCCGACTCTTTAGACATGCGTCAGAGCAGGTCCTCATCGGAAAGAGCTTGATGGCAATCCCCAGGAGGTGGCGTATTCTCTTCGAAGATGCGTATGGCCCTAAATAGAGCGCCCCATCTTTCGCTACCTTCCTCACCAGCTGAAAACGGGGAAATTGCTCCTTCAGGTCAATCCTCAGGCAGAGGTATTCCTTGTCGTCTCTGAAATACACATTGTAAGGAGGACGATGCTTCTTTATGAGGTTGTTCTCCAGTAGAAGCGCTTCCCTCTCGCTGGATGTGAGAAAAAACTCGACCTTTGCTGCCTCACGCATGAGATAGAGAATCCTCTGGCGAGAGTCTGACCCGGGGCTCTGATATGACCGGAGGCGTGCCCTGATATTCTTCGCCTTCCCAACATAAAGCGTCTTCCCCCTCTTGTCCTTGAAGATATAGATGCCCGTTTTCGCTGGCACCATCGAAATATCGAGGCTGCTCATTTAGCCACCTTTAACCTGTCCAGTCGGCCAAGCTCGAACTTTTCCAGGTCCGATATCCTGTCACGGATCCTTGCCGCTTCTTCAAACTTCAGATCTTTCGCAAGGGAAAGCATCTTTTTCCTCAGCTGGGAAATCAATTTTCTCACATCTCCCGCTGAAGCGGCTGGAAGGTCCTCGTCCCCCGTGACGGTAACGTAATCGGCCTCAGAGACGGCGATGAGCGGGTCATCGATCCCTTTCGATATCGACTGAGGAATTATCCCGTGATCTCTGTTGTAGTCCATCTGCTTCTTTCTCCTTCTTTCCGTCTCCTCCAGTGCCTCACGCATGGAGCCCGTCATGGAATCGGCATACATGATGACCGTTCCAGCGGCATTTCTCGAGGCCCTTCCAAAGG
>JBFFNJ010000301.1:0-2460 GCA_041563215.1 Candidatus Deferrimicrobia bacterium
CGGCTGGTACATTATGGATACTGCGGAACGGACTCTACCCTTTTCAAGGAAGCCGGCATATCTGTTTTGCACGCTGATTCCACCCCCACGATTCCACCAGCGTCTTTAGTCTCTGGCATGTCAGCGTCAGGCGGTGGCCCTTCGTTTCTGAGTGAAAAAGCTACCAGCCGTTTCCTCGCACTGACAAATGAGGGTGACAATGCTTTCGGTGCCGCTGGAAAGATCGAGACCGATATGGATGAGGAGCTCGTGGCGGAGTCTCCCGAGGATATGTATCAGGAGGAAGAGGACATACCCCTCCCCGTTGACCTGAACAAGAGGGTTGAGTATGCCATTAAATATTTTCAGACCAGGGCCCGCCCTCATTTTACCAAGTGGTACAGGCGATTCGGCAGGTATGACAGGCTCATGAGGAAGATTCTCAGGGCGGAAGGGGTGCCGGGAGATTTTGTGTATCTTGCCATGATAGAGAGCGGTTTTTCTCCGAGGGCGGTGTCACGCGCCGGTGCAGTCGGCATTTGGCAGTTCATGTACTGGACGGGAAAAAAGTACGGGCTGGATATCAATTGGTGGGACGATGAAAGGAGAGATTTCGAGCGTTCCACCCGCGCTGCGGCTCGGTACCTGAAGAGCCTCTACGATATGTTCGGGTCGTGGCATCTTGCTGCCGCCGCGTACAATGTTGGTGAGGGCAAGATCGACCGGGCGATACGAAGGTATAGAACCAATGATTACTGGAAGCTGGTTAAATACAGATACCTGCCCCGGGAGACAAAAAATTACGTTCCGAAGATGCTCGCGGCCCTGACCGTGGTCAAGGATCCGGAAAGTTACGGTTTCGATAACCTGGAAATGGATGAACCTCTTAACTTTGATACTGTCGAAATCCCCGGTGCGATCGACCTGAGAACGCTTGGCGATATCATTGGCGTTGATTACGAAGAGGTCACGTTTTTAAACCCTGGGATCAGGCGGGGGGTTGTTCCGCCTAATTTTAGCTCCTACACGATCAGGTTGCCCGAGGGGAGCAAGAAATATGTGGAGGAAAACAGAGAGGAGATCAGCAGGAGGGGGAAGGTCAAGTTCGTGCTTCACCGGATAAAGTCGAAAGACAATATCGGTAGGATAGCCAAAAAGTACTCTGCAGATGTTTTGAGAATCAAAGAGGTCAATGGACTGAGAAGCAACCTGATCGGGGGCAGAAAGAGGCTCATAATCCCGATCGTGGGGGAGACGGAAAACGATTTTGCCGCTTCGCTGAAACCGGCAGATCCAAAATCGCTAAAATACGTTGTTTCACATCTCGAGAGGAGTGCGAGGTACTATTACGTCTACCGCCAGGGCAACAGAAAAATCTACCTGGTCAAGAGAGGGGATAGTCTCTATAAGATTTCACGCCGGTTTGGAATTCCCATCGCCACCTTGAAGAGGCTGAATGGTCTCGAGGGAAATGTAATCAGGCCCGGCCAGAAACTGACGATACGGGTCTACGGGAAGCCGGCGGTAAATGGGCAAGACAAAGGCAGGAACCTCTATACTTATGCGGTCAAAAGCGGCAAGAAGGTCTACACCGTCAAATCGGGTAACTCCCTCTATTCGATAGCCAGAGCCTTTGGTATCTCCATCGAAGAGCTCAAGAAGATGAACGGCCTGAAAAGCGAGGTCATACGGCCCGGAATGAAACTCGTGGTCGGTTACACGGGTTGAGTGATATAATCTTTATCTATCCTGGAAATAATAAATCAACAAGAGGCGTTATCCCATGATAAGTTTTCGCGGGAGAGATATAATCTATCTCGATAACGCGGCAACGTCTCTTCCGAAGCCGCCCGAGGTGGTGGAGGCCGTTGCAGAGGCTCTTCTCCGTGCGGGGAATCCCGGCCGGTCGGGCCATTCCCTCTCTTTTGAATCCATGAGAGATATATTCGAGACCCGGGAAGTCATCGCGGAGCTCATAGGGTGCAGCGAGAGCAAGAGGATTATTTTCACGTCAAACGCGACGGTGGCCCTGAATCTGGCCATAAAGGGCCTTTTGAGGGAACGATACCATGTAATCACAACGGTTATGGAGCACAATTCCGTTCTGCGGCCTCTTTCCAGCATGGCTCACCGCGGTGTTGAAATTACCTACGTTGAAGCCGATCCCCGGGGAAATATCGACCCTTACGATGTCAAACGGTCCTTCAAAAAAAACACGAGGCTCGTTGCAATGATTCACGCATCGAATGTAACCGGGACCGTTTACGACATTGCGGAGGTTGGGGCCGAGTGCAGGAGGAGGGAAGTGCCCTTTCTCGTCGATGCCTCCCAGACGGCCGGGGCAGTTGAGATCGATGTAAAGGCCATGAATATAGATCTTCTGGCCGCCTTCGGTGCCGCCGAAGGTATGCACCAGGTGATGCCACTGCCCGTCGGCATAGCTGGCCCCCGACGTACAGATGAGCTCGTTCTGGGGCCAGA
>JBFFNJ010000302.1:0-2445 GCA_041563215.1 Candidatus Deferrimicrobia bacterium
ACCCCCCGGCCGGGGCAGGGAATACAGAAATCGAAACCAAACTTCTTCGTGCTATGAAAGAGAAGCTGGCCTCTCTATGGTATAATTTCCCTCTTTCACTGTACTAAATGGCAAAAAGCGTGCCACGACGAATGTAATCGTAACATGCTGAAAGTAAACGTTTTTGTTTTTTCCGTTTCTTCTGTTTCGTCTTTTTGCGTGATTTAACCCACATAAAGGCCTCCGGAAGTCTTCCAATCGTGGGCTTTTCACCCGCCGATGAAAGAAAAGCGACAGCGCGGCGGAAGGTTCAACAGAGCAAAAAAAGAGACTGACCCGATTTTGGAATGCTGTCCGCGAAATGTAAGTCCCGGACGATCAAAAGAGCCAGGCCTTCAGATCTCGAGAAAAACGATATGAAAAGAGCTGCATCGCAACCGGTGGCAAGGTGCGTGCTCATGCTCTGGAGGAGGTCTTGGCTTTCCTCCTGCGCTTGACCACAGCCTCGATCTCCTCGCGCTGCTCCATTGCCGCCTCGTATCCCGCCACGGCCGACTCCTTGGCCCTGTGCAGCTCGAGGAGCTTTATATGGCCAACTCTCGGCGCGATGATGATATCGGGCTTGTAGAGGTCGAGCATGTATCGCGAGATGTGGTACCCCATGATGTGCCCCGATGTGACCATGATTTCGAATATATTCGGCCCCCGCTGCCTGCCCTTCCTTCGACTTGCCTGCTCGCGAATCTGCTGGTTGACATCCCCGAACCGTTTTCCCAGGGAGGATACAACCCGTTCCATGTGAAGGGTTTTTCCCCCGGGCAGACGGATTCGTCCCCTCTTCGCTCTATCGGCGACCTCTGAAACGGCTCGTTCCCTCTCCTGCTGCTGCTTGCGCCCCTCGAAGAGGTACCTGTTCACATCCACGGCGATGACGATATCGGCACCCATGTCTCGTGCCACCGTCACCGGGACAGGGTTGACAAGAGCGCCGTCCACGAGGAACCTCCCGTCCCTGTGAACGGGAGCAAATATCCCGGGGATCGATATGCTGGCTCTCACCGCTTCTATCAACCTTCCCTCGGACAACACGACCTCCTCGCCGGTGATGATATCCGTGGCCACGGCCCTAAACGGCACCCCGGTCTCCTCCACGAGCATATCCCGGGTATATTTCTTTATGAACGACTCCACCCTCTTCCCATCGATGAGGCCGTTGCGGGGAAATACGATATCGGTGAAAAAGGGGATGATCTTGCCCCAGTCGGTCTTAAACACCACCTCTTCGAGCGTCTCCAGGTTGTCCGTCGCAGCAAAAGCTCCCACGAGGGCCCCCATGCTCGTCCCCGCGATGAGGTCGGGAACGATTCCCATCTCCTTCAGGGCTTTGAGGACCCCGATGCTGGCGAAACCCCGTGCAGCGCCGCTCCCGAGAGCGCACCCCACCTTCCTCTTCCTTTTGAACTTCTTCATTACCACCGGCATGCTCCGAATGATTCTCTCCATATTATAGTTATCGAACGTTCCCATGTTAACTTGATTTTTCGGCCCCTTTCCGCGCGACAACCCGCTCGCTCCGCTACCTGCAGCCTTACAGTAAGGGGATATTTTCCTTTGACGACCCAAAAATCATTTCCTTCAGGGGAAATTTACCTTTTATTAACTATTTACCGGGATCTGCCGCTTAACTTTCGGAGCCATTTTGCCGAATAAAATACCATGAATGCTCCTGGTGAGCCTTCTCAACCGTAAAGGAGGAAGACCATGGCTTTTTCAGCAACCGTCATCCGCGTCCTGCTCACATCCCCATCGGATGTAGAGGATGAGAGGGGAATGGTCCACGCTTTCCTGAATGAGTGGAACGAGAGAAACACCCTCTCGGAAAAAGTGGTCCTGTGGCCGGATCTCTGGCCCCCTCATGCCGGAGAAGATGGGGTCGGTAAGGGCAAAGGTGAGACCAGCGGTAACCAGCTCGACGATTGCGACCTCCTGGTCGGAATATTCTGGACAAAAACGGACAGCCACGTCGGGGGAGCAAAAAAGGACGAGATCGACAGCCTGGCCCGGTTCGTCGAATCGGGGAAGGACGCCCTCCTTTACTTTTCAACGCAGCCGGTGGTCCCCGACAGCATCGACCCGGAGCAATACGGACAGCTCCGCTCCTTCAGGGAAAGGGTCGAAAAGAAGGGCAGCACCTTTCCCTTCGGTTCCGCCGACGAGCTCATGGACATGGTAAACGGCCACCTGTTAGATAAGATAAAAACTATCAACGGGAACCAGAAAAGCGAGAAAACCGCGCAAAAAGCGGAAAGCGCCGTCACCTCTCCCCCGGGAAAAAGCGAGGAGGGCCGGCAGGAGGACAAACCGCCCGAAAAGGAGCTAAAACCAAAGTCCGATGCTGAAGCTCCTGTCGATACGGCTAAAGACAGTGTGCAGCCCGATGAATCACAGAAAAAAACGCAGGAGCCG
>JBFFNJ010000303.1:0-2437 GCA_041563215.1 Candidatus Deferrimicrobia bacterium
ACAAATCAGCCACTTTCGCCGTTTTCAGAGAAAAAGGGAACCCGGCAGAAGTCCGGATTCCCTTTGATAATCCAAATGGTACCAAAGGGGGGACTCGAACCCCCACGGGTCTCCCCACCACCCCCTCAAGCCCATCCGCCCCCATAAAGGACTCGAATCGTTATATTTATCGTATAGTTATGGCCATGTCAAAATTACACATTCCGTAGGTTTTGTTAGGTTTTGTTCCGCTTCCCAGGATTTTGGACACAAATGGGACACATGGATGATCGCTGAATCCCCTTGATATATAGTATCGCCGTTGATACTATCTTTTCATGACCACGTCGGCCAAGATCCTGCGGAGGATGCGGAGCAACCCGAAGGACTGGAGGATCGAGGACCTGAAGGTCATCGCGGACAGATATAACATCAAGTACCGGCAACCGGGGACAAGTCACGTTACGTTTCGTCATCCTTCGGGAGCGAAACTTACCGTCCCGGCGCGAAAACCGATCAAGCCGGTATACGTGAAAAGATTCCTTACGCTGATCGACGAGGTGACCCATGAAAAAGATTGAGTATCCCTTCACGATCCGTCGCCTTTCTAAATCCGAGGGAGGAGGGTGGCTGGTGGAATTTCCCGACCTCCCCGGGTGCATCGCCGACGGAGACACGATCGAGGAGGCGGTGGAGAACGCCGACGACGCACTTCGATCCTGGCTCGGGACCGCGAAGGAATTCAAGGACACTGTCCCTGCCCCCTCGGCGGGACTGAGCGGGAAATGGGTCCAGAGGGTGCCGAAGAGCCTCCACAGCAAACTTGCCGCCAAGGCTCAGAAGGAGGGAGTGAGCCTGAACACCCTGGTCGTTTCTCTTATCGCGGAAGGACTGGGTCGCAGGGCAAGCTGATCGTATCCCCTCGTCCAGTTGGTCTAAAAACGGGGGGCAGGTCACCGTCCTCATCGTGCGTCGAAAGCTTCACGATGCCTTTTTCGATGCAGTAGGCCGTGTGAAAATTATCCCCCTGCCGAAACAATGTGGTGTTGGCCGGGAAGATTTGCGTGTGATCACAGCAATTGGAGAAGCTTTTCTCATCCTTAAAGGAAACGATCCTTGTAGTTTCGAAATTCATAGGGCTTTCAACCGACCTTTGAAATATAAATGGATTTTGTTGAATGTCCTATTCCGTCAGGCCCGAATGGAATCTCGTTCTTTGGAGGAAGGAATCAGGAACAGAGGGAAAACGGACAGAGCCGATATGGGTATAGTTCCAGTAGGGACTTGACGAGCACTCGGATGGGGAAGATCGAGTACTCATCCCAATCACCTTCCCTTGGAAAGGCAATTTCCATCAATGAACAGTTGGCCGAGGGTTGACCGATGCCTGTGGTTTGGCTTGATTAGTTAACCGGCAGGACGATCCGTATACAGAATTCATGTATGCACATACATATGTTCAAGTCAAGGAATGAAAATGATGTTTGTTTTATTTTCGTCTGGAAACTGCGCCGGAAGCGGGATGGGAGATGTCTCACCTCTGGGGAGGATTGGAGGCAAATCGGATTTTCGTCTGAAGTCACCCACGGCAATTTCCTGTATCGTTGAACCATGTCTAAGCGGAACATCCTCCGGTATTGCGTAATTCTCATGGCCGTCTTCGTTGCGGCGACCCTGGCGGGATTCTTTGCTCCGATACCGGGAAAGAGGGAACTGTCTGGCAATCTCTTATTCCCTACCACCCTCCTCGTATCCATAGGGCGCATATCCGTTCGCTGAGCCACTTTTCAGCCACTCGGGCAGTTTTCAATGAAAAAGGGAACCCGGCGCCTGTCCGGATTCCCTTTACATATTGCGACGGTGCCGAAGGGGGGGCTCGACCGCCTGAGCCTCCGCGATCACGCGATCGGCCTTTGCGGCGCGGCTTCGGGCTGACGCGCTTCCGCCTTCTCCAAGGCTACTGCGACCAAGCCAGAAGTCGCGCTTTTCCTCCAAGGCCGTCAGACTATTATGGGAGCGTGGCGGGCTTGACGATATCTTCGTAGGTTCAACAAGATGATTCTTTCAGGCAACAATCCTCCCGTCCCGGATTCGTACGATCCGCTCCACGCGGGCCGCCACAGTGTCGGAATGGGATACGACGACTATTGTTTTCCCTTGCTTGTGAAGTTCTCCGATCAGATCCAGGAGTTCCGCCTCGGATCGACTGTCCAGGGTTCCCGTGGGCTCGTCCATCATGAGGATCTCCGGGTCGTTCGCCAACGCCCGGGCCACGGCCACCCTCTGGCGCTGCCCCCCAGAGAGCTGATTGGGCCTTGCGTCCAGCTTCTCCTTCATGTCGAGCATCTCGAGCAGACGGACCGCGCGATCCTCCTGTTCCTTCTCGGGGACGCCGGCGACCATCATGGCCACCTGGACGTTTTCGAGGACCGACAATACGGCAATCAGGTTGAAGAAC
>JBFFNJ010000304.1:0-2427 GCA_041563215.1 Candidatus Deferrimicrobia bacterium
CCGGTGGGTTCCTATGATGATGTCGAGCCTGCCGCTTGCAAGCTCCTGCAGTATCATCCTCTGATCCCTGCTCTTTACAAACCTGCTCAACGAGGCAACCCTCACGGGAAAGTTTTCGAACCTCTCCCGGAACGTCATATAGTGCTGCTGTGCCAGCACCGTGGTGGGGCAGAGGACTGCAACCTGCTTGCCCGCCATCACGGCCAGGAACGCTGCCCGAAGCCCCACCTCCGTCTTTCCATACCCCACGTCTCCACAGACCAGCCTGTCCATGGGCCGGGAGTTCGTCATATTTTCGATGACCTCGCCTATCGCCCTCTCCTGGTCCGGCGTCTCCTCGAACTCGAAGCCGGCGGCAAACTCCTCGAACGCGGCGTCGGGGGGATCGCAGGCGAACCCTTCCGATGCCTCTCTCTCTGCGTGGATGGAGAGAAGCTCTGCAGCCACCTGCTCAACCTTCTCCCGGACCCTGCGCTTTGCCAGCTCCCACCGCCGTGCTCCAAGACGGTCGAGCTTCAGGGTCTTTCTGTCGCCGCCCACATACTTCTGGATCAGGTCCAACCGGTACGTGGGGAGATAGAGCAAGTCTCCCCCTTCGTACTCGATAACCGCAAATTCTACGGTATTATCCCCCACCTCCATGGTTTTAAGGCCGGCAAATAGCCCAACACCATAATCTTCGTGAACCACGTGATCCTCTTTTCTGAGTGAAAGTAGCCCGATTCTTTCTTTTTCCGGGTCAGGAGGCTTATAATCCCTATAATAGGTACGTTTTCCCCAGATATCATGGTCTGTGATGACTAAAATACCCCCCTTATTGCTGAGAAATCCACTTTTCATCCCTGATTTGGTCAAAGCCACCCCCTGCCACGTGCAGGATCCTGCCTGACCGTATTCGATCGTGGAGAGGGGATGCGCCCCGTGCTCCTCCATGATCCTTTTCATCACGTCGAGCCGGTAAGGGCTGGGTACCACGATACAGCACCGCATGCTTTTTTTCCGGGACTCCTCGAGAAGGGATAAGGCGCCCTTGAGCTGGAGGGGGGACCTTCGGGGATGTAACGGGCCCCCCGGGGAAGAGATGTCGATGCCGAACAGCTCTCTTTCCGCAGGGCTGTTGAAAAAATTGTCTATGAGGGTCAGGGTCTGGCCGCTTTCCTTCTCTCCGGCGCCGCCACCTTCGTAAAAAAGCTCCTCCGGTGCCAGCAGGCCTTCCCCCCCCTTGCGATAAATGTCCCCCGCCAGGGCTGCCAGGAACTGCTGGCGCTTCCTCACCTCCGCGTAATCATACATGACGATGTGGGGCGGATCTTGAAAATAGTCGAGAACGGCGCCCCTTTTTCCGTAAATGCGGGGCATGAAAAACTCTATGCCGGGAAACCTGACCCCCGCGCTCAGGAAATCTTCCACCCCGCCGGGCAGGGGTTGCTCCGTGGGGGGGCGGTCGTTCACGGGCCAGACGATTTAAGAGGCGGGATAGAGGGTGATTGCATCGGCGCTCTTAACCGTCCACTGCGACGAGGGGTCGAACAACCGTACGGATTCGATCACGTCACCTGCAAACTCCAGGCGGACGGGGAGCTTGAGGGCCGGTGAAAATACATCAACGATGCCCCCCCTGACGGCGAAATCTCCCGGGTCCGAAACTTCGGGGATCCGCTGGAACCCGGCGCCAACAAGCCACCCGAGGAGCGCTTCCCTGTCCAGGCTCGCGCCCCTCTCCACGCCGAGCCGCATATTCCGAAGCGGTGTCGGTGGTGCCGCGAATGCAGAGAATGCCTCCGCCGTCGACACGAGCAGGCGACACCGTCCCTCCATGACTGCGAAGAGGGTCTCGATGCGCCTGGCGACGATGTGGGGGTCGGGCGAGGATGCCTCGTAGGGGTTGAGCTCGTAGTGGGAGAGCATGTGGGCATACCCGCTTCCCATGAACGTCTCGGCGCATACAAGGGCCTCCTCTCCCTCTCTCTTTCCGGGAACGACGAGAACCGCCCGTTCACCGTCCTTGCCTATGCGCTGGCAAACGGCGTAGACGATACCCGAGAGCGGGGCCATCCTCACATGGGCTACCCCCGCCGTTCTTCCCGCCGCGCTCTGCATATTTCGGGCTGTTTTACCTGGGTGATCGGCCATAACGATACTTAAGAGTCTCTCGGCACCCCGAGCATCGCATCGAGGGCTTTTTTCGCCGGCACCCGGATTTCCTCGGGTACGGTGATGATATTCTTCATTCCCTCCAGGCACTCGATGATGTCATCTATCGTTGTCAGCTTCATGTTCGGACAGATGAGCACCTCCGACGCCAGATAGAACTCCTTGTCTGGATTTTCCTTCCTGAGCCTGTAGAGAATGCCCATCTCCGTGCCAATGATGAACTTCTTCGCCGCCGACTCCCTGCAGTATGTATACATGCCCGACGTGGAACAG
>JBFFNJ010000305.1:0-2415 GCA_041563215.1 Candidatus Deferrimicrobia bacterium
GAATAGATACAAAAAGGGGGGGAACCAATTCTCCGGTTACCCCGACTGTTTCCTACTATTTACAACTCCTGCCTATGGAATCCACCCCTTTTTGATCCGACTCAAAATCCCGTGGCCGCAAGGCCGTGAGGGTTCGACCCCCTCCTCCGGCACCAGGCGACACGCAAGGGCCAAGGGATTTCCTTGGCCCTTTTCATTGGAGCCTGGTGCTCATGGAGGGGGTCGAACGGGCGAGGGGCGCCGACGAGGAGGAGGAAAAGCGCGACTTTAGGAGCGCGTCAGCCCCGAGCCCCGCCGCAAAGGCCGATGGCATGGCTGGCCGAGGCTCAGGCGGGCGACCCCCTCCTCCGGCACCATTTACATTTTTGAGGGGGGCAGATCAGACCGGACTGGTCTGGAGCGTTGCCCCTACTGATCGGGCCATGCGGTTTTTTCCGGTGCCACTACACCTACGTCCTTGGCATACTCCGCCCAAGCAGACACAAGTTGCTTTGTCACTCCTGGCTTCTGTCCGGATAGATCCATCTTCTCACCCGGGTCGGCCGCCAGGTCGAATAGCTGCCATTCACTTGTTCCGAATGGGCGACTTATCCACGTGGCCTTGAAGTCGCCGATCCTTATAGCCCGCCAATCGTTGAACTCCCATGCGATCGCCTCGTCTGGTCCCCGCACGACCGCGCTCCGCTTGTTGAGCAGCGGGAGCATGGACTTCCCACGGATCGGAACAACACTCCTGCCATGGTAGGTCGACGGGTATTCTGTACCTGCAATGTGCAGGAGCGTGGGCGCAATGTCCATCACATGCGATACAGCGTGAATCGTCTCCCCTGCGCGTACGACACCTGGTCCGTTGATGATGAGGGGTGAGCGGATGCCGCCCTCTGCGATGAAGGCCTTGAATAACCTGAAGGGTGTTGAACTTGCCTGTGCCCATCCCGGTCCTTGGGCAATGCGAGACCCGCGTCTCCCCCAGTTGGAGAGTCGGTTGTCGGAATTTCGCTCGACCCAGGCATTATCTGTACCGGGGTACATGTGCATCTCAAGACCGTTCGCACCGTTGTCCGAAAAGAAAATGACGAGCGTATTTTTCTTCTGTCCTGCCTTCTCGAGGTAATTAAGGAGTCTACCAACGTGGAAGTCGACATTCGAGACCATCGCGGCATAGATCTCCATTCTCCGCGCTTCTTTCTCTTGCTGCTCCGCGTTGAGTTCCTCCCACCGAGGAACCATGGCGAGCCACGGCCCCAATGACGCTTCTTTGGGGATGATGCCAAGCTTTTTCATGCGAGACAGACGTTGTTTCCGCAAGGAGTTATAGCCGCCGTCGTACACTCCGTCGTATCTGTCGAGCCAGTCATCTGGGAGGTGCAACGGATCATGCACAGCGGTGAAAGACAGGTAGGCAAAGAATGGTTTCTTATCTTCCTGCTCATCGAGGTACTTGATGATCTTATCGGTGTAGAACTGAGTAGAGTAGAAACCCGGTGGGACATGGACGCGAACGCCATTCTCCCTGTAAGTCGGCGTGTAGTTAGCGTACATCATCCATTCGTCGTCAAAGTGACTCGCTCCTCCTTGGAGTAGCGTGAAAGACTTCTCGAATCCACGCCGGGAAGGGTCGTGCTCTGGCTCTTCGCCAAGATGCCATTTTCCCGCCATGTAGGTGTGGTACCCAGCGTCTCTGAGCAGTTCGGCTACCGATACGACGCGGTCGTTTAGGTACCCCTCGTAGCCTGGTTGCCCAACCTGATTCGGCGTAAGTGCCTCTCTCATGTTTCCGAGGCCTGCAATATGGTTGTCATTTCCGGACATCAGCATCGAACGGGTCGGTGAGCAGGTGGGACCAACGTAGAAGTCCGTGAACTTAACGCCTGCCGCGGCGAGGGAATCAATGTTGGGAGTCTTGATTTCGCCACCGAAAGCACCCAGGTCCGAATACCCCATGTCGTCTACGACGATAAGCAGGATGTTGGGTCGGGTTTCTGCTGCGAGAGCTGATTGTGTGCCCAGGTTAAGCGTCAGTACTAATGACATCAAAACAACGGATCTTCGAATCATATGCAATCCTCCTAATTAAGAAGGAAATTTTTCTGGATAATTACCCCCCATATATTTGTTTGAACTGAGCGGATGCCGGATGCCTGGAATGGACCAGGCTCAGTAGTTGGTCAACAGGTTACGTTTGTAATATAAACTATCGGTCGAATTTATCAGGAAAGCCGCACGGACTGCAATCCCCCTGCAAACAACCTCCTTTTTCGTGGTGAAAAGGGGTTCTTCCGGTAGCCTGTTGACATCGGAAGTCCCTTTTCCCGACCACCCTCGATCTTTCCCCCGGGGGATCCGTACCCGATTCCGGGTTGACTCCCCCCCGGAGGATCTACCCCCCTTCCGACTGTGCAGTAAAATGTGCAC
>JBFFNJ010000306.1:0-2409 GCA_041563215.1 Candidatus Deferrimicrobia bacterium
TGAGCGTCTCCCGCTCCCTGATTACCTCGTAAGAGGCCCCATCCACGAGCACCTCGACCGCTTTCGGCCTCGAATTATAGTTCGAAGCCATCGCAAAACCGTATGCACCTGAAGAGAACACGGCAAGCAGGTCACCCCTTCTTAGAACGGGCATCTCCCTGTCTTTTGCGAGAAAGTCACCTGATTCACAGATGGGGCCCACCACGTCTGCCACGGTCGTTTTGCGATCCCCCCGCGCAACGGGCACAATCTCGTGGTATGAGCCGTACAGGGACGGCCTCTGGAGATCGTTCATAGCCGCATCGACGATGAAAAAGTTTTTCTCCTTCGTCTCCTTGGTGTAGAGAACTTCGGTTACGAGAATTCCGGCATTCCCGGTAAGGACCCTTCCCGGTTCGAGAATGAGGGTAACGCCGAGATCGCCTATGGCAGAGAGGATTGCCCCTGCATACTCGGCAGGATCCGGCGGTCGTTCATCCCGGTAGGTAATCCCCAGGCCCCCTCCAATGTCGATGTACCTGATGTCGATCCCGGCTTTTCGAAGCTTCCTGACAAACCCCGCTATGATTTCCACAGCGGAAACAAAGGGCGCCACATCGGTCAGCTGCGAGCCGATATGACAATCGATGCCGATGATCTCGATGTTTTTCAACTTTTTAGTCCTCTTGTAAAGCTTAAGCGATTCGTCGATGTCTATTCCGAATTTGCTCTGCCGCAAGCCTGTCGCTATATAGGGATGGGTTTTCGGGTCGACATCCGGATTGACCCTGAGCGCAACGGGTGCCTTCACCTTCATCCGTCCGGCTATTGCGTTGATATTTTTCAGCTCATCCCACGATTCAACGTTGAACATGAGTATTTTCTTCTCGAGGGAGAGCACTATCTCCCAGTCTTTCTTGCCAACACCGGAATAGACGATCTTCGACGGCTTGACTCCCGCTTTCAAACTCCGGTAAAGCTCCCCGCCCGAAACGATGTCCACACCGCCCCCCATATCGGCAAAAACCTTTATGATCGATATGTTGGAGTTCGCCTTGACCGAATAGCATACAAAGTGAGGGATGTCATCGAAAGCTCTGTCAAAAACGTCAAAATGCCTTCTCAGTGTGGCAAGGCTGTAAATGTATGCGGGAGTCCCCACGTCGCTGATGATCTTCGAAACGGGAATATCCTCGCAATACAGCCTGTTTCTCTTGTACTCGAAAAAATCCATCAATGCCCTCCGATATTGATAGTGTCCCGCACCGCGCTGTCCGGCCAGATGGGCCTTGGCTCACCCTTCCTCCCACACCCTGAAGTGAGGATTCCGAGAAGGAGGATGATTGAAAGGTATATTATAACCCTCTTGTTCAACTCTTTTTCCTCAAAGCTTTCCTGAGCCTCCGCGAAACGCGCCCGGGCGCCGTTCCCCCCGGCACGTTCTTGCTTGCCACCGATTGCCCCGGCGAGAGGTGCAAAAATACATCGCTTCCGATTTCCTCAGAAAACCTCCTCAACTCCTCGAGCGATAGCTCTTCCAATGCCTTTCCCTCCTTCAGGCAGTACGTGACTATTTTCCCCGTCATGCCGTGTGCTTTTCTGAAGGGGACCCCCTTCCCCGTGAGGTAGTCTGCAAGGTCCGTTGCTGTCAGGTATCCGTCCGCGAGGGCACCAGAGAGTTTCTCCTCGTTCGGTTTCATACCGGCAACCATCAATGCTACCGCCCTGAGCGAGGCGGTAACGGTGTCTATGGTATCGAACAGGGGGGGCTTGTCCTCCTGGAGATCGCGGTTGTAGGATAGCGGCAGGCCCTTCATGACCGTCAATAAGGAAACCAGGCTGCCGTAGACCCTTCCCGTCTTGCCCCGCACGAGCTCAGCCATGTCGGGATTTTTCTTTTGCGGCATTATGGATGATCCCGTGCAGAGCTCATCGGGCAACTCAATGAAGCCGAACTCGCTACTCGACCAGATCACTATCTCCTCACAGAAGCGGGAGAGGTGCATCATGAGGACCGAACAGGTAAAGAGAAACTCGAGCACAAAGTCCCTGTCCGAAACGGCGTCGACGCTGTTTTCCGTTATTTTCCGAAAGCCGAGCTCCCTTCTTACGTAGTCCCTGTCGATGTCGAAGCTCGTGCCGGTGCAGGCGGCAGAGCCAAGGGGCAGCGTGAGGATTCTCTCCTTGGCCTGGAAGAACCGCTCCCTGTCCCGGGTAAGCATCTCATGATAAGCGAGAAGGTGGTGGGCAAAGAGAACGGGCTGTGCCCTCTGCAGATGAGTATAAGCGGGCATTATGACGGTGCGGTATCTGTAGGCCGTCTCCGCCAACCTGAGCTGGAGCTCCTCGATGAGATTCACGACTTCATCGGTAACCCTGGCGAGAAAAAGCCTCAGGTCCGTTGCGACCTGGTCGTTTCTCGACCGGGCA
>JBFFNJ010000307.1:0-2373 GCA_041563215.1 Candidatus Deferrimicrobia bacterium
GAGGGATGGGCGTAGGTCCAGGCGCAAGAAGGTAGTACTTTTTCATCTCGTTCACCTCCGGTTTTTTGCGTGAGAATTCACTATGTATCAAAGGCCTGAAATGTTGTCAATCGTTAAACAAACAGCAAAAAAAAGGGGGGATCACAATCCCCCGGCTGCATGAAATAATCTATCTGACCGGTCACTGGTCACGCGTATCGCGTCCTTTCCGCCCTCTTTCCCCGTCCGTAACTTCCACTCCATTATTTATTTTTTTTATCCTCTTGACAACAACTTTTTTGTCTGGCGTTCTCAGATAGTACACTCTCACCCTCTCTCCCGAAGATACCTTCCTCGCCATATCGGGCGTCACCATAAACGAGTGCTCTCCCCTTCGTCCCTTCACGTGCACGACACCCTCATTCCGATCGACCTTCAAGACCGTTCCCGTCAGGCGGTGTCGCGTTGTGTCGCCGTCCTTCACCTTCTCCTTAACGGATACGCCGGGTTTGTCTTCCCCAAGGGAAGGAGTTGTAAGCGCCGGCGCAAGGGCGAAGAAAAAAAGCACGAAAATAGCAATGGGTGTTTTGAAAACGTTCATGACAGCACCTCCTCTCTTTTTCCTTTATCGCGATGCAAGGGAGATGCCACAAGGTAAAGCACTACTCCGGGTCCCGACAGACGGGGCAGTCACCCCTGTCGTCCCGGCAAATGGGTATCTTCTCGAAGGTTCCGGGAGTTTTGATCTCCTTTAACTTTTCAAGGAGCAGATTAATCAGCCTCCTCTGGAGGAACTTCTGGTTCGGAAATCCGAAGGGGTGTCCGAGAGGGAAACCGAAATCAACCGCCCTCGGGGGCCTTACCTGTTTCGTGATCACCTCGGAGAGACTAACTGAAATGGTGGGGATGCCCTGCTTCTCGATCTCCCTCTGAATCAGACCCACGGTCTGATTGCAGAGCCCTCAAGCGGGGCTCAGGATCACCGCCCCGGCACCATCCTCTTTCAGCATGGTGGCAACTTCCGGGGCCGTCTCCCGCATCAGCGTTCCGATGTGCCGCCCCTTGACGTGCCCCATGAAGGAAAAATGACGTCGCGCCACCTCTCTCACCTCGCCGGCTTTTTCCATATCCAGCAGGACATCGAGGGGAAACACGACACCGGGGTCCAGCTCCGCGTCGCGGGTGTCATAGTAATCGTGGGTGATGCTCAGGCTGGAAACTGCCGTGTCCGCGGGTATCTCCCGGTAGGTAGGGTCCCCGTCCCGGTCCTTCATGTCGAAAGGCCTGTCGCCTGTAACGTGGACCCCTGCGGTCGTCACCAGGGCGACCCGGGCGGAGAATGGATCTTCCGGGGGTTCTGCCCAGTAGGTATCCTCAAAGGTTAAGATCTGCGCCCTGCCCTCCCACATCCGGAACAGTCCGGGGAACTTTGCCAGGAGCACCGAAAGGATGCTGTCCGATAGCTTCTTCACCTGCCTCTCCCTTCACGCTCATTCACAATTGCTTTGCTCACCGCCACACCACCATTTTATACTCTTCCCGGAGGAAAGTGAAAAATGGCCTGTCCGTTGACCGGGGAGAAACCGTGAAAAAAAGGGTATCGGTGATCATCCCCTCCCTGAACGAGGAGGAGAGCATAGGGAAGACCCTTGCATCCGTGATCGCAGGAGACCCCTTCGAGGTCGTGGTGGTAGACGGAGGAAGCACGGACAGGACGATCGAAATCGCACGTGCTCACCCCGGCGTCACGGTCACGGGAGCCTGGCGCAGAGGGAGAGCAGCGCAGATGAACGAGGGTGCAAGGATGTGCTCCGGCGACACCTTTCTTTTCCTCCACGCAGACACAACACTTCCCGGCGGATGGCCCTTCCTGCTCGGGGAAAAGATGCGGGACGCTGAAACCGTCGGGGGATGCTTCTTCGTAAGGCTCTCCGGCAGCCGGTTCATCTACCGCCTCATCGGCTGGATGATAAACGCAAGGACCCTTCTTTTCCGGTCGTTTACGGGAGACCAGGCGATGTTTATGCGAAGGGAGTTTTTCGAGAGCACAGGGGGATTCCCCGATGTTCGCCTGATGGAGGACCTGATGATGGCCGACAGGATGCGAAGGGGGGGCAAGGTTGCATTCATCGGAAAGCCGGTCATAACCTCATCCAGGAAATGGGAAAGATGGGGGCCTGTGAGGACAATTTTCCTGATGTGGTACATCAAAACCCTTTTCAGAACCGGAAGATCCCCCGAGAAACTGGCACCGTACTACCGGGAAGGAGAGTTCCCGCCTCTCTTCGAGAGGAGTTAGCAGAGTCACCTCCTGGGTTCGACCATCACGTTTTCGTTGCAGGCACCGCATACGCTATTTTCTTGCGGGTCTGTGAAACGGGCAGACAATCCGCC
>JBFFNJ010000308.1:0-2369 GCA_041563215.1 Candidatus Deferrimicrobia bacterium
AAAATAAATGAAAAAAATTACAGCCCGCGTACTATCCGAATACCATCGTCACCCCACCTCTCTTTTACCGCATCGATAAGCTGTAAAATAGCCCAGTCCGGGGTAGAAGCCCCGGCCGATATGCCAATCTTTCGAGAACCGGTTATCATATGGTCTTTCAACTCCTCAGACCTTTCGAGATGATAGACCCTATCATTGGACTCGGAGGCAAGCTCCGCGAGTCTCCTCGTGTTGGCGCTGTTAAATCCACCGATAATGAGCATTGCATCAACGTTTTTCGCAATTTCAACTGTCTCCCTCTGCCTGACGGTTGTGGCGCTGCAGATAGTATTGAAAACCCTGACTTCCTGAAATACCTCCAGGGCCTCGCTCACCCATTTCATGAGATTCTCTTGGGTCTGTGTCGTCTGGGCGACGATGCCCGCCCTCCTCCTTCTCCTTGATTTCTTTATCTCATCAAAGTCTGTAATGACGTTGCCCACATCCTCGACATAACTCCGAATGCTCTTTACCTCCGGATGGTCTTTATCCCCCAGGATGATCACCGTATACCCTTCCCTTGCCAGGTATGTCGCAAATTCCTGTGCTTTTGTAACGAAGGGACACGTCGCATCGACTACCCGCACGTCCTTCCCCTTTATTGATTCACTCTCGCCTTTCGTCAGACCGTGGGACCTTACTATCAGAGTCCCACAGGTTATATCCTGAACGGAGTCAAGGAGGGTTACCCCTTTTTCCTCGAGCTGTTCCACCACCTGCGGGTTGTGAATTATCTGTCCGAGCGTATAGATATCTCCCGCCTTTTCATCTCGGCAGGTTTCAAAGGCCATTTTTATCGCTCTTTTTACGCCGAAGCAGAAACCGGCGCTCTTCGCCACGATGATTTTTTTTCTTCCACCCGTCCTGTTTTTAACCACTCTTGCTCACTTCCTCAATGATTATCCGGGTCGCCTCATCAGGAGACAGCGCCGTCGTATCCACATAGGTGACACCGGGGGCGATTTTCAGGGGTGAATTTTCTCTCGTGCTGTCCTGAATATCGCGCCGTATCATATCCTCGTACGTTTCCCGGAACGAGAGGCTCTCGCCCGCTGTTTCAAGCTCCCGGTGCCTGCGTTCCGCCCTTGTGTAGACAGACGCATCGATAAAAAACTTGAACTCGGCATCCGGAAATATGACGGTTGTCGCGTCCCTCCCCTCGCATATCACACCACCGGAGGCTCCCAGCATCTGCTGCTTTTCAACAAGAATTTTCCTCACCATCTGTATCCTCGAGATATCGGAGGCTTTCATACCCACTTCCTCAGATCGAATCTGATCCTTCATATCTTCACCGTCCACGATAATCCTCTGCCCTCCCGCGTCGACGCGAAATTCGACCTCCATCCTGCTGAGCCGGCTCGAAAGCTCGGGGCTATCGATAAACTTCAACCCTTCTCTCATCGCCACGAGGGCTGCTGCCCTGTACATCGATCCCGTATCCATTAATCTGTAGCCCAGCCTGGCTGCTATCATCTTTGAAACCGTCGTCTTTCCTGAACCGGGCGGGCCGTCTATCGCTATAATTGGCTTCTCTCTCACGCCGAAAGACTCCGTAGTTTGTCATAAAATCCAGGGAAAGAGGTGGCGACGCAGTCACGGTCATCGAGGGTAATCTCGATGTCGGCCCCGAGTGCAAAGATTTCCAGCGCCATGGCAATCCTGTGGTCTCCGAAGCTCGACACCTTCCCCCCCCTGTACACATCTCCCCGTCCCTTAATTCTCAACCCGTCGGGTAGTTCCTCTGCCACGACGCCGAGCCTCGAGAGCTGGGAGGTTATGGAAGCGATCCTGTCTGACTCCTTGAATCTCAGCTCACCCGCTCCCCGTATTTCAGTGACCCCTGAGGCAAAGGCGGCTGCAACAGCAACGATAGGTACTTCATCTATCAGGAGCGGAACTTCACTGCCATCGACCTCAGTCGCCTTCAGCTCCGAGGATCTGACAACGATATCGGCTATCTCTTCCCCGGAAACCACCCGCTCGTTTGTAAGCTCGATCCTCGCTCCCATTCTTGCTAGAACCTGGAGCATTCCACTCCTCAATGGATTTACGAGAACGTTCCGGGCGATGATTTCAGAGCGGTTGGTGACAAGGGCCCCAACGATGAAAAAGGCAGCCGCAGAAAAATCCGCGGGGACATCCACATCCAGGGGTTGCAGCGGACCATGGGGGGAAATTTTTATCCAGTCCCCCGAGCGTGACACATCGGCTCCCATAGACCGGAGCATCTTCTCCGTGTGATCTCTTGTTGGAAGAGGCTCCCTCACCTCCGCCACGACTCCCTGTGCTGCAGCTGCCACGAGAATTGCAGACTTGACCTGGGCGCT
>JBFFNJ010000309.1:0-2354 GCA_041563215.1 Candidatus Deferrimicrobia bacterium
AAAGTGCAATAAAAACAGGTGTTAGGTCTGATCTTGTTTTTCCGAGTGAGGCAGGAACCCCGATAGATGGAGCTAACTTGAGAAGAGCTTTCCACGCTATCTTGAAGAAGGCAGGCTTGAGAAAGATCAGGTTCCACGATCTCCGGCACACCTACGCATCCCTGCTCCTCAACTTAGGTGAAAGCCCTGCATATGTTCAGGAACAATTGGGGCATCATTCGATCCAGATCACCGTAGATACGTACGGCCATCTCATCCCCGGTTCCAACCGTGCAGCCGTGAATAAGCTCGATAATCTGGGAAAATCCGCACCCTATACGCACCCTGCCAAAAAAGAAGGGGCAGGCGAATCGCCTAACCCCTTGAATTCATTGGCGCGCCCTGGAGGATTCGAACCTCCGACCTGCGGATTCGTAGTCCGACGCTCTGTCCGGCTGAGCTAAGGGCGCGTAATCATCCTCTGGTAATTATCCATCTTACCACCTCCTTTACCGGTGATAAAAGGCAAAACACACCCGATTTTTTTCTGTATCTCTCACCGCGGTCAAACCCGAATGGGGAAAGAAGGCATTATTTCAGATACCTCGATGGGGCTGAAAAAGCCGGGACGGATGCCGGTAACCGCGAAACCGCACCACAGCCGGCAGGGCGGCTTACCGCCGGGACGAGAAAAAGTCGCGTATCAGGCGCTGGCATCTTTCTTCGAGGACGCCCCCCACCACCTCTATCCGGTGGTTGAGACGGTCATCGGTACCGATGCCGTAGAGGCTCACGAGCCCGCCTCCGCCGGGGTCGCCGGAACCGAAGTAGACCCTCTTGATCCTGCTGTTGACGAGTGCGCCGGCGCACATGGGGCAGGGCTCCAGCGTCACGAAGGCGAGGCAGTCAGGGAGCCGGTAGTTTCCGCGGTTGCGCGCCGCGTCACGGAGGGCGTTTATCTCACCGTGTGCCGTGGGGTCCAGGGATGAGATGGGGGTGTTGTGGCCCCGCCCCACGATAGTTCCGTCCTCTTTCGTTATGACGCACCCCACGGGGACCTCTCCCTTCTCCAGGGATTTTTCCGCTTCCCGCAGGGCCTCCTGCATCAGGGATTCTATGTCTTTTTCCGTCAGCACAGGCATTAGTATATACCCTTTATTTTCCCTGGCAAACCTCCCGGGCGGGTATGAAAACCTCCCCTTTCATGTTTTGATGTATCCTCCTCAATTTCTTGCTAATATGAAGATAATGGTCTATAAGTATATGATTAATAACAACGGGGAATAGCCCCGTTTTGGAGGACCGAAAAGATATGACTCTATTTTTTTCCTTCTTTCCTGCCCTGCCCCTGTTTGCGGGGCTCGTCAACAACAGACTTTTCAAGCACATCGCGGGTTCCGGCCCCGTTGTCAAAATGGTGCTTCTTATGCTCATCGCCTTTTCCGTCATATCCTGGGCGATCATCTTTCTCAAATACAGAGGTTTCAAGGGGATCGAGAAGGAGCACGACAGGTTCATGGAGCTCTTTTACGAGGGGAGGACGCTGAGCCAGCTGCTTGACTACGCCGAAAAGGCTGACAGGAGGATCCCCATCATCACCGTGTTCAAAGCGGGGTATACGGAGATCATCCGGTTCAAGAGGGCATCCAAGCACGATGCCGGGGTGGTCAACGTCAGTGACAACGTGGGCGGCCTCAGGGTCATGTCCTCGGTGGACCCGATCGAGGGGATAGAGCGGGCCATGGGGAAAACCATCAATGAGCAGCAGTCGGAGCTCGAATCCTACCTCCCCTTCCTTGCCACCTGCGGCTCCACCACGCCCTTCATCGGCCTCTTCGGGACGGTCTGGGGAATCATGAATGCCTTCGTGGGCATCGGGGTTACCGGCTCTGCGAGCCTGGCAACGGTTGCCCCCGGCATAGCAGAGGCCCTGGTGGCCACCGCCGCCGGTCTCGCCGCGGCCATACCGGCCGTTATCTTCTACAATTTCTTCCTCAACCGGGTCAGAAAGATCGTGACCGGCCTCGAGTCCTTTACCAGCGACTTTCTCAACTTTATCGAGAGAAACATAGAGAGGATCTCCTGATGGCTATGAACATCGGAGGAAATGGAAGAAGGGAGATGTCCGAGATCAATGTGATCCCCCTGGTCGACATCATGCTGGTCCTTTTGATCATATTCATGGTCACCGCTCCCATGCTCCAGCAGGGGGTGGATGTCAACCTTCCCCAGGCAGCGGCAAAGGCCATAAAGGTGGAGTCGGAAAGGGTCGTCGTCACCATCGATACCACGGGAAGGATCTTCGTGGGGAAACAGCCGGTGAAACTCAACGAGATCAAGACGAAGCTTTCAGCAATCTTCGAGAATAAAAGCGA
>JBFFNJ010000310.1:0-2329 GCA_041563215.1 Candidatus Deferrimicrobia bacterium
ACGTGGGTATCGAGGGGAATGACCAGATCCCCGGGGCTCACGGAATCAAAGATCCCGAAGTCCACACCATCAGCCCTCCTCACCATCCAGCGAAGGTAAAGGAAGAGCCTCTTGCAGGCACTTCCCCCTTCCGGATCTGGAAGGAGAAATTTCAGAGAATCCCCTCTTCCGCCCGCCGCACTTTTCAGGTTTTTTACAAAACGGCTCAAGCTGCCCACCATGTCTCCCGGGGCATAGCCATCAGTAAACGCGTTTTTGATTGACCCTCGCTCCGCCATGACCTTTTTCAATCCAAGGATTAGGGTTGCAACGTGATCTCCCCCCACGAAGCGGTGCCGGAAACCGCCGAGGGCTGATCTCTTCCTGGAGGTGAAATTTTTTACGAACCCTGCAGGGTGGGGGCCCAGTATCTCGAGAAGAGTTTCTATGGACCTTTTGATCTGGAGAACGTTCCCAAAAGCAAGAAGGGCCGCGAAAAGACCCACCACCTCGATATCCTCCTCGGAGGAGAACCTGTGAACCAGGCCGACGGGGTCGGTGTCACGGTAAGTGCTTCCATACTTTGCAAAGACAGAATCCAGAAGATGGGCGATCTTTTCCTCGGAAACTTTCAAGGAATGACCTTGTTCAACGGATATTCAACGATGCCGGTGGCGCCCTTCTCCACGAGTTCCGGAATCAGGTCCCTTACCGTCCTCTCGTTTACGATTACCTCGAGGCTGACCCATTGCTCATCGGTGTGAGCCGACACGGTGGGACTCTGAAGAGATGGGAGCACCTCCAGTATGATAGGGAGGCTCTTTTTTTCCACGTTCATCTTCAGCCCCACATTCTCCTCTGCATTCAGGGCACCGTTTAAAAGAAGTGCTACCTTGCCGATCTTGGTCCTTTTCCAGGGATCTTTCATGGCCTGCCTGTTTGCGATGAGCAGCGTTTTGGACTCGAGGATGGTTTCGATTATTTTCAATTTGTTCGCCTTCAGCGTAGAACCTGTTTCTGTTACCTCCACAATGGCATCGGCAAGAACCGGCGCTTTCACCTCTGTCGCCCCCCAGGAAAACTCCACGAGGGCACTGACCCCCCTCTCCCGGAGATATCTCTTTGTAACGTTGACAAGTTCGGTGGCAATTCGTTTTCCCTGAAGGTCTTCAACCCTTCGAATCTTTGATCCTTCCGGAACTGCAATGACCCAGCGGACCGGACGCAGACCTCCCTTCGCGTAATTGAGTTCGCACACTTCTTTGACCCTGGATCCCTGTTCCAGGACCCAATCCCTGCCTGTAAGACCCACATCCAGGATCCCGTCCTGAACATAGCGCGCCATTTCCTGCGCCCTGATCAGAAGGCCCGTTATTTCAGGGTCGTCTATCGTGGGTATGTAAGATCTGGGCCCGACGGAGATGTTGAAACCGGCCTTCTTGAAGATCTTCAGGGTGGATTCCTGCAGTGATCCCTTCGGCAAACCCAATCTGAGAATTCTACCATCCATGCTGTCAGACTCCACTGTTAATCAAGGAAAACGATGATATCGCATCTCTGCGTGAAAATAAACTGCTTTTATTGTAACCTAAAACCCTCCAAATATGACCCCCAAGGAGCAAGACAGCCGACCAAGACCTTCCCATTCCCTTAAACCTTATCACATTGTCCCTTTCGCTCCTGGTAACTTAAATTATAATTTGCATAGTCGAAAATCAAAAAATCTTCGGGAGAAAGGAATGACTTTGCATCGCTTCTCAGTTCTCGCTATGGCCAAGGAACCTGTTCCCGGCAGGGTAAAAACCCGCCTTACTCCCCCTTTCACCCCCCACGTCGGCGCATACCTCTACGAGGCGATGCTATCGGATACTATTGATGTTTTAATTTCCCTGAAGGAAGCAAAAAAATACCTTTTCATCGAACCGGAAAACTCCCGGTACTTCGATAAATTCCACGTCTCGGGGATCACAATCTTTCCTCAGTCTGGGCGTGACCTCGGAGAAAAAATGCTGGGGGCTGTAAAACTCGTCATGGCGCAAACCGGTCTTCCCACAGTAATCGTGGGGACTGACATCCCTCTTTTGAGGGCTTCGACGATTATCAATTCCGTGTCCTTGCTCTCGAGGGCGGATGTGGTGCTTGGCCCCTGCGACGACGGCGGCTACTACCTCATCGGCTTGAAAAAATTTACCCCCCTTCCGTTTCTCGGGGTTCCCTGGTCGACGGACAGGGTTCTCAGGAAAACAGTGTCGCACCTGAGAGCGGAAAGACTATCCTATGCCCTGACGGAAAAGCTCTTCGACATAGACACTGCCGGTGACATCGGAAAGCACATCAACTTTATCGGGGA
>JBFFNJ010000311.1:0-2321 GCA_041563215.1 Candidatus Deferrimicrobia bacterium
AACGCGGTTGCCATAAGCGGAACTGCTTTCAACGCCCTCAGGGTGACCCGGACCGGCCGCATTTCCCACTGGAAGGGTCTGGCGTATCCGAACACGGCTTTCTGCGGGACCCATGCAGCCTATCTTGCCCGGGGTGGCATAACGGGCCCATCGGAAGTTTTCGAAGGGAACAAGGGGTTCTTCGACTCCATAGCAGGGAAGTTCGAAATAGACTGGTCGAAGGAGGATCTCGAGGGTGTTACCCGCACGATCATCAAAAAGTACAACGCCGAGATCCACTCCCAGCCTTCGATCGAGGGTATCCTCGAATTGAAAGAGGAGCATGGCTTCCTGCCCGAAGATGTGGAGAGAATAGATATTGAGGTGTTCGACGTCGCCTACAATATCATCGGCGGCGGAGAGGAGGGGGACAAGTGGATCGTCGAGACGAAGGAGGAGGCCGATCACAGCCTCCAGTACATGGTGGCCGTTGCCATTCTGGATGGGACGGTAATGCCGCAGCAGTACCATCACGAACGCATCGTCCGGGACGACGTTCAGGATCTTCTCCGCAAGATTCGCGTCAGGCCAAAGGAGGAGTTTTCGGCCCGTTTTCCCGACGAGATGCCGACCCGCCTGAAGGTTTTCCTCAACGGCGGCAGGGTCCTTGAGAAGGAAAAGCTCGACTACGAGGGCTTCGTAACACGCCCCCTGTCGTGGAAAAAGGTTGAGAAGAAATTCGATCTTCTCGCTTCCCCCTATATCCCGTCGAAGCAAAGAAAAGAGATAATCGACATCACGGCTGACCTGGAGCGTTATCAGGTTGCCGACTTAACCGGGGTGCTCGAAAGCATCCACTTCGATCAAAGGAGGTTGAGTCATGGGTAAAGGCAAAAAGATACAGAGAAAGGGAACGAGGGCATTCGATTTTGTCAGGATAAACGAGAGAGAGTCTAAACCGCGAAAAAGGGGCATCACAGAGATCCGGGGGCCCTACTACACGCCCATGGGGAAACGGTACCTCGAGGACATTCTCGAGACTATGGGAGATTATATCGATTCTCTTAAGTTTGCAGGCGGTTCCTTCGCACTGATGGACCGGGATGTGCTGAAGGAGATCATAGGCCTCGCCCACAAACATGACGTGCTCGTGTCGACGGGCGGGTTTATCGAGTATATACTGGCACAGGACCCTCACTCTGTGGACGATTACATCAAGGAGTGCCGGGATGTGGGATTTGACATCATCGAGCTGTCCTGCGGCTTTATCTCGTTGCCGACGGACGACTGGCTGCGCCTCGTGCAGAAGGTTCAACAGTCGGGCTTGAAGGCCAAGCCCGAGGTTGGTATCCAGTTCGGCGCGGGAGGCGCAAGCGGAGCGGATGAGCTCGAGGCCGAGGGGAAGCGGGACACCGATTGGGTAATCATGCAGGCGAAGAAATTTCTCGATGCGGGTGCTTATATGGTGATGATAGAGTCGGAGGGGATTACCGAGGACGTCCGGGTGTGGAGGACGGATGTGGTATCGAAGATCATCAGAGAACTGGGGCTTGAAAAGGTCATGTTCGAGGCGGCCGATCCCGAAGTCTTCGGCTGGTACGTGAAAAATTACGGGGCGGAAGTGAATCTCTTCGTCGATCACAGCCATATTGTCCACCTCGAGACTCTCCGCAGGGGTATCTGGGGTACCAAGAGTCTCTGGGGCAGGGTGGTTACGTTCAAGGAGGAGAAAAAGGAGGCTCCATTCAAAGTTCAGCGAATGGCGAAATGAATGGCCACGCCCGGGGGAATCGGCCCCGGGTAGTTATTGTCGGTGCAGGCTTCGGGGGGCTCTGGGCCGCCCGGGGCCTTGCCCGACATCCCGTATCGGTGATCCTTCTCGATCGGAACAATTATCACACTTTTCTTCCCCTCCTCTACCAGGTTGCTGCGGCCGAACTGGAACCGGAAGAGATAACCTATCCGGTAAGGAACCTGATCCGCCATCTTCCCGGACTTCGCTTTTCCATGTCTGAAGTCAGTAACATCGACCTTCCTTCAAGGACCGTCTACGCAGGTGACCGCACATTTTCCTACGACTATCTCGTCTTGGCAGGAGGGACCACGTCTCACTTTTTCGAGGTTCCCGGTGCGGCCGATAACGCTTTTCCTCTGAAAACTCTCGAGGAAGGGATAGTGCTCAGGAACCAGATTCTCTCCTGTTTTGAGCTTGCGGCGGGAAGCTCAGATTCCGACCTGAGGAAGAGGGCTCTCACCTTCGTCATAATCGGCGGTGGAGCCACCGGCGTGGAGTACGCAGGTGCTCTGATCGAGCTCATCAAAGGTCCCCTCGTCAAAGACTA
>JBFFNJ010000312.1:0-2315 GCA_041563215.1 Candidatus Deferrimicrobia bacterium
AAGCTTGACCGATGTCGCAGACTGTAATGAATCGTAACCCCTCCTCGATCTTTTCAGCACAGCATCATCCGTTGAAACGGCGCCCACCTCTACCGTCCTCACGTTGTAGCGTCCGAGCAGGAAAAGCTTTTCCCGTGTAATTGCCCGGGGGGAGGCGGAAACCCTGACGGGGGGAATCCTCCCTATCTCTTTCAGCGCCCATCTTTTGAGTTCGGCGAGTATCTTTTCGATTTCACTACTTTCCATGAGCAGAATGTCTCCCCCGTAAATTCCAATTTCGTCCGGTGGTTGGGCATAGGATGAAAATCTCGCTGTGAGATCGTCAAAGGATGACTCAACCCGGGCAGGGACCCCCGTCATGGCTTCCTGGTCGCAAAACAGGCACCTTTCCATGCAACCTGCGTGGGTGAGGAAGAAGGGAAGGATGATCCGTTTAGCTTTCGCCGATCTCTTCAAAGAGTTTTCTTGCCGCATCCTGCTCAGCCTCTTTCTTCGAGGTTCCCACTCCCAATGCGCTCCCTCTGTTTTCGACTTTCGCGGAAATGGTGAAACTTTTCCCGTGTTCGGGCCCGACGGAGTAGAGAAGCAGGTAGATGGGAAGGGGAAGACCCTTTTTCTGGCACCATTCCTGAAGGATCGTCTTGTAGTCCACCTCTGTTCTTTCCAGGGCATCGATGTTTTTCAGCAAGTTTTTAGCAATGAACCTTTCCGCCTTTCCCATCCCTCCATCCAGGTAGATGGCACCCGTTATCGCTTCGAAGAGATCGCCGAGTATTTTCAGAGAGAGCCTGCCGCTGCTCCTTTTCTTGTTTTTTTTTCTCACTTCCAGGATAAGCGACTCTATGCCCATCCTTTTTGCAACGACAGCCAGGTTTCTGTTATCGACAACGCGGGACCTGAGTTTCGACATGAACCCCTCGTCCTTTTCCGGATATCTCTCGAAAAGGTATGTCGAGACGACGTATGAGATGATCGAATCGCCGAGAAACTCCAGTTGCTGATTTTTCAGGGTTTTTTCATTAGATAAGCCGATTATGGCCCGGTGGGAGAGAGCATCTTTGGGGAGGTTTTTGTTGCCGAAGAGATGGTCGACGATTTCCTCGATTTCCCTGATTTCCTCATCACCTACGAGTTCCAACGGCCCTGTCTCCATTTCTTCCCGTAATATGGATGTTTACCGGCAATGTACGGTCGAAACTCTCCCCTTTCCACTCAACCTTGATGTAGTTATCTGACGTGCCCTGGCATATCTTGCTTTTTGCCGAGACTTTTTCTCCGATCACCTCGAGATCTCTGCCGATAAACCTTTCTATGAATTTGTGCCTCTTTCTCTCGCCCGCCTCCCGGAGTCGTGAAGTCCGAAGCTTCTTCGTTCTCTCCGGCACCTGATCACCCATTCCAGCCGCTTCCGTGCCGTCCCTCCGGGAATAGCTGAACACGTGGGCGTAATCGACCGGCAGGATGGAAAAAAAACGGTAGGTCCTCTCGAAGCTATCATCCGACTCTCCGGAAAACCCCGTGATGATGTCCGTGCCGATACAAATTTCTTCGCGGTAGCCTTTTATCATCTCTACGAAGCGCCGGTATTCTCCCGTCGAATACCAGCGGCGCATCCTTTTCAATATCCGGTCATCCCCATTCTGCAGCGGTATGTGCAGGTGATTGCAGAGACGATTTTCTCCCGTCACCATTTCCAGGAGATGAGCGTCCACCTCGTCCACCTCTATGGAACTGAGCCGTATGCGGATCCTGCCCGTCTCTTTCAGGGCCCTTTCCACGAGCGTGGAAAGGGAGGGTAAACCGGGCACATCTTTCCCATAGCTACCAATGTGGTTTCCCGTGAGAACGACCTCCGGGAATCCTTGATCTTCGTATGCGCGGATCTCCATCAGGACATCGTCATAGTGCCGGGAGACGCTTTTTCCCCTGACGGAAGGAACGATGCAGTAGGAACACCTTTTATCGCAGCCGTTCTGTATCTTGACAAAAACCCTCGACCGGTTGGCCCGAGATAGCGATTCCCGTCCATAGCCTTTTAAGTCCTTTCGAGCTCCCTGCCCGGCAAACAGCGCCGTCAACTTCTTTTCGCTTCCCTGATGCTCCATGGGGAGAAGGAGATCTGCAAATTCTGCGAGGCTCGACTTTCCATTTTTAAAAACCCCGCACCCGGTAAGCACAGTCCTTGGGGTCCCGCCTGACCTCTTCCCCTTTGTCAGCGCCCGGCGGCTGTCCGCCTCGGCTCTCTGTGTTACGACGCAGGAATTTACGATAACCAGATCGGATATTTGTCCGTACGGTACTAGATCGAAGCCGAG
>JBFFNJ010000313.1:0-2286 GCA_041563215.1 Candidatus Deferrimicrobia bacterium
GCAGAGGTTGCGATTTTCCAGGAGCTTCAGTATCCTCATCCGGTTTTCGTCGGAGAGGGCTTTCAATATGGTTACGATGTCTCTCATAGATTAATTAAAGTATATTTGGATATATAAATATAACATCCCGCCGATTTTGTCAACGATAAACGGAAACCACCCCCCCGTTCCATCAGAACAGCTTTTCGTTCCTCGTTTCCCGTCGGTGATTTTTTCGGAACCCGGAACCAGGAACCCGGAACTAAAAATCTCGAACTATCTATAATTGATTATATCCAGCTCCCCCTCCTGAGCCCCTCCTGCACCTCACGGTGATCCTCTTCGGTGGGTGCCGGCGTCACGACATGGAGGGCAGCCATGTTCGAAATCGCCCTGACCCCTCTTTTTTCCCCCCGTGAAACGGTGACGATGTCGCCACTTTTCACCTGCCTTCTCTCGTCTCCCGCCATCACCTCTCCCTCCCCCTCGATGACAAAGAGGAAAAGATCCACTCCCGGGCTGTGAACGGGGATAAACTGTCCCTCTTTAAAGAAAGCGAGGATAACCTTCACGTTCTCGTCCCCGGTAAGAGCTATGGGATTGAACTTTTCCTCCGTGTACGCTCTCACGTCATCTACGCTGGTAAAACGGGTTTTGCTGCGGCTCACGTTTCCTGTCCCCCTTTCTTGTCTTTTAAACCCTTCTTCACGGGTAGCCGGTGAACTGCTCCCTCACGGGACCAGAGAGGATACCCCCTCCGTAACCGGCAGGTCAGTGATCATGATGATGATGGTGATGGTGGTGACCGGCGTGCCCCAGATAGACCTTTTCCAGGGCGTGAATGAGCTCGTGGTACTCATCGTGCTTTCCGGCACCGATCTTCTCTATCTCGAACTTCTCGAACTCATCGACCATCTTTTGCTGAGCTTCCTCACCGAGCTTCTCATCGATAACGGGCCAGAGGATATCGTCCTCTTTCCTGATGTGTTCCCGGAGAAAGGATACGTACTTTCTCCCCTCTTCGACGATCGCCGCTGGAGTATCCCCCTCCTTACCCCGGTAAGCCTCGACCCCATCGCTGATCTTTCTCACGTATTCCCTCCCCTCTTCGTGCTCTTTCAACAGTTCATCGACGAGCTGCCTTGATTCTCCAAGATCGTAGTTTTCCAGTTCGGTAAAGAGCAGGTCCTCCTCTTTCCCGTGGTGGCATCTGTCGGCGAAATTTCTGAAAAACTCAACGATATCAGACAGGTGGGCCGGGTCAACGGGGTTGTTTCCATCGAGTTTATTGCAGATTTCCTCGAAAATCGAGAGCATGATTTTGATGCCGTCGTGCTCTTCCTTCAAGACTTCGGTCGGTTTCATCTCATTCACCTCCTTGTCGATATGATTGCCGATTGAATTTCTGAGAGCAAGTTTCACTATACAGGTAAAGAGGAAAATAGCGATTGATTTACATCAATAATGAGGTGAAAAACCCCTTTGTCCCATCAACCCGGTATGGGTACCATATTATTACGGATATTCCTTCAAAGATAGTAGAACAGGGTTTTGATCGGTCATCTCGATATCATCTCACCTTTGCAATTATCTCTCACTCAGCACCACCCAACCTGGTCGTGGGGAAAATGATCTTGACGGCGCGCTCGAAGAAGAAATAATCCCATGCCCAGTTTATGAGCACGAGGAGCCGGTTTCTAAAGCCCATGAGTTTTATTATGTGGACAACCAGCCAGAGAATCCAGGCGAAAAATCCGGTGTATGCCCTCTCTCCGATCTGCGCAACTGCTGCGTTCCTTCCGATAACCACCATCGTTCCCCTGTCCCGGTAGGAAAAGGGAACCGGTTTCTCGCCCCTCAGCTGACGCCCGATATTCTCCGCGGCCGCCGTTCCCTGCTGTATGGCAACGGGGGCCAACATGGGATGAGGCTTTTCAAGGTCGCCGACAGAAGCCAGGTCGCCGACCACGTAGACCTCCGGGTGACCGGGAAGCTGAAGGGTCGGGGTAACCGCAGCCAGACCATCCTCTCCTGCCGGAAGTCCCCAACGGGTAAGGAGAGAGGCGCCGCTGATACCGGCGGTCCAGACGACTGTGTCCGCACCAATTTCAGTGCCGTCTCCCAGGGAGACTCCCCCGGACGTCACCCGCGTCACTAGTGAGCCGGTGCGGACCGAGACTCCCAGTTTTATAAGGCGCCTCCTGGCATAGTCGCCGAGCTCTCCCGGCAAGCCTGATAACAGGCTGTCCGAGCCCTCGAGGAGAAAGAGCCGTACCTGGCGAAAATCGATCTCGGGATAGTCTTTGA
>JBFFNJ010000314.1:0-2277 GCA_041563215.1 Candidatus Deferrimicrobia bacterium
CTGGAACAGGATGTTCCCGAGAATCCATTTCCCCAGCACGGAAACTGCCGTGACGATGGACACCACGGGAAGAAAGAACACGTAGATCCCGCCTTGCAAAAGCCCCAGCGGAAATGCAAGGGCAAAGGGGATCCTGTAGTAGACGGAATACCGGTCCCCCGGGAGAATCGCCTCATTGTTCACGCCGACCATGCGCAGGTCCCATACGTTCCAGTACGTGCCCGAGAAAACCTTATGCCCTCCAGGAAATCTCCTCATCTTTTTCACCTCCTTCCCCATTCGGGTCTGTTTTGGCTCTTTCCCGTGTCGTAGCACCAATATAAATGCTTGGAAATAAACGAACAATTGGAGGAATGCCCTATTTCTACGAAAATTTGTACCTAGGGGAGGGAGGGAATTCGATTACATTGCAGGGGAATTTCTCCCGGACAGGGAGAGGGATTTGCCTACCGAAGCATGCTCTCGGCGATCTTGATCAATTCGAAGGGGGTCAACTTCGCCAAAACGTGGATCCTGTACTCCCCTTCCTTCCACGAGATCGCGGAGCAGGGGTCCTTTTCCCGGCACTCTCCGACCTGAAGAAAGGCATTTCTTCCCTTTATGGAATACGAAACACTCTCTTTCACATGAATAATCTTGATCTTTTCCTGAGGAAGGAAATCCTGGGAGGTCGACTGCGAGATCAGGAGCATGGTGTCTTTGCCGGTCATCTTCTCAAACTCCATGACCACGGCCGGATAAGGCTTCCCCTGGGCAAGGATCTTGGAAGGCGGCCAGTTCAGATTTTGGGGGAAATACGACGGGACGAAGATGGTTTGGATCTGCAACGCTCCCTTCACCTCTTCCACATCCCGGTATTCCCGCATGCTTTCGATCTGGACCATCAACGGCAGCCAGTTGAAGAATTTCAGCCCTAGGACCAGGATTCCTATGCCTGCCGAAAAGGCGAAAAAGCGCATGATGTTTTCCCTCATGAAGTTCCCCTGCATCAGACGATGAAGTAATTCATCACCAAAGCAACCGCGAGCGCAAGGGCGAAAGCGAACCATCCCTTGTCCCCGGTGTTCGCGTATCCTTTCTCCAATCTCGCTATCCTGCTTTCGATATTGAGCCTGTGACTGTATCCCTCGAGAGCTTCCATCTCGCTCATGATATCTTTCGCCTTGCCCGGCTTGCTTTCTTCCTCGTCGAGGTACAGTTTTCGCAGGGATTCCGACAGGGCAAGAGGGTTTCGGGTCAGGGAGACGGCGAAATCGTCACAGATTTTCTCGTCTTCCTGGACGATTCGACGGAATTCCATGAGAACGACCGGGTTGAAAAACATGAGGACCCTGAGCAGGAACACGACCACGAGCAAGGGGCGCCTGCTCCGTATGACATGGGCGAACTCGTGTGCGACGGCAGCGCGCACCTGTTCCTTGTCGAGAGTCCGCAGAAGCCCGGAGGACAAATAAATGGATCCTTTTCTCCCCGTGGTGGAGAAGAGGATCACGTCCTCGTCCTCCAGGAGGAAGATATCGGCCTTTTCCACCGGCAGATCCCTCAATGCCTGAGCCATCAAGGGTTGTCCCTCCGCCCGCTCTCCGGAAAGCCCGGAGCCGCTCGATTCATAGGTATGTCTCAGGATCGGAACCAGCTCCTGAAAAAAAAAGATCACCGCGGTGAAAAAAAACATCAGGAGGAACCCGTATCGAATCGGAACGACACCCCAAAGCTCCATATCGATCCATCTGCTGCTGTCGAGCAGCGCATCGAGCCGGAAGTAGACCGAACTTCTTTGGGGATTGATGAGCTGGTAGGCCGGGAAGGAAAAAATCGGGACGATGATGACGATCAAAAGCAACCTTTGGCGCACGGCGGGGTTTCGTATTCTCCAGGCCTTGATGGCGATTTCCACGATGAAGGCGGTGATGACGGAGTGAGAAAACGACTGGACGATGTAGGAGCCGGGATAGGAATTGAGGAAGGCGGAAAACTCCATATCCTCGCTGTGCCAGCATTATTGGATATCGACCCGCTGATTATGACACCCATGTTGCGGAAATTGCAAATCCACCGGGAGTCAGGAGTCCCGAACCGGCTACGCCGCCTCGGAGGGGGCCTTCGCTTCATGGCTCGCCTTCCGATGCACCCGCAAGGCTTAAGCTTTACTTCCGCTTCGACCCCCTCCTGCGGCTGCTTCGCCGACACCTACGGACCCGGGGCGATGCGGGGGGAGTCCGCGAGGTGACGGGGACATTCCTGATTCCCCTCCGGGATGCGGGCGAGGAGTGTCCC
>JBFFNJ010000315.1:0-2274 GCA_041563215.1 Candidatus Deferrimicrobia bacterium
CCCCCCTTCGGCACCATGGCAACAACCAAAGGGAATCCGGAACGGCGCCGGGTTCCCTTTTTCGTTAATGATGTCGAAAGTGGCTGGTTTGTGGCTCGCGGCCGGAAAATCCACGGTCTTGTAATCATTGGTGCCGGTCAGTCACATTGTCTAAGATACGGGTGGACCGATGACGGGGGGCCGGTCAACCATGGCAATTCGCAAAGGGAATCCGGACAGGCGCCGGGTTCCCTTTTTCGTTGATGATGGCGGAAGTGGCTGATTTTTGGCTTGCGGTTTCTTTTCCCACCCCAACGGGGTCTTGGCTCCGGAAGATATATTGACAGAGATCAATGCAGCCAGGTGGCGAACGAGAAGATAATCCCCTCACGGCGAGCAACCATCGGACCTCCGCGGAAGCCACGCGGGCAAGGAGGGGAAGATGTTGGTGCAAATGCCAGGACTCGGAAGCGTATCGGCGGCGGTCATCATCCTGATGTCGGTTTTTGCGGGAAGCGCCCTCGCGCACTGTGACGCGATGGATGGACCGGTCATCACCCTGGCGACGAAGGCGCTAGAAAAAGGGGACGTCGACCTCGTCCTGCCGTGGGTGGAGAAGGAGAAGGAGGATGGGATCCGGGAGGCCTTCGCGCTTGCGTCCGCAGTCCGGGGAAAGGGAGCGAAAGAGAGACAGCTGGCTGACCGGTACTTCTTCGAGACGCTGGTCCGGGTGCACCGCGAAGGGGAGGGTGCCCCGTTCACAGGGCTAAAACCTGCGGGGCTTGACCTGGGCCCCGCGATTCCTGCCGCGGACAAGGCGCTCGAAACAGGCGACCCGAAGCCGCTGCTGCGGCTGATTGAGGGGAAGATACACGAGGCGATTCACAAGTACTACACGGAAGCCAGGGCGAAGAAGGTGCACGCGGGAGAGAGCGTCGAGGCGGGGAGGGAGTTCGTCCATGCCTACGTGCCGTATCTCCACTTCGTGGAGCGTCTCTATGAGGATGCGACGACGCCGGTCGCCCACGGAACGGGAGAAGTGACACACGCGATGGCTGGGCATCCCGAGCCTGCGGCGCCCGAGGCCTCTGAACATAAACATTAGTAAACGGGTTCTGTGGAGTGGTGGGGAGACCCGTGGGGGTTCGAGTCCCCCCTTCGGCACCATGGCAATATGGACCGGGAATCCGGGCATGCGCCAGGTTCCCTTTTTTCTGAAAATGGCAAAAGTGGCTGGAAAGTGGCTCGCAGGATAAACCTGGTAAAGTTGGACCACAACCAGGACCAGAGCGAGAGGCCAAAACTCGCTTGTTTGACAGACGGCACTGACGATCTTATCCTGAATTTACACCATCCTGATTAAGGCTCCCCGCGTTGTTTCATCCTCTCAACCATAGGGGATTTGGATGGAGTCAAAGAGTAATCCAGAATACCTTCTTCGCCTTGCGGTTGCTGTTGCAACCGGCATTCCATCGTACCTGGCCGCAGCACTGGTGGGGTTGTTCTCTCATGACGCCGGATGCAGGATCTTCCGCGCTTGGAACCGATTCTACCTGCAATTGTTCGGCATCAACCTGACGATCGAAGACATGAACCCTGCGGGATCACTTCACGGGTGCGTGTTCGTTGTACTGAACCAGAGCAGTCTTCTTGATACGCTTATTACGGAAACGGTGGTGCCTCTCCCGGCAAAAGGGGTCACCAATATCGAGTATGCTCTAGTCCCGGTCTTCGGCTGGATCTGTTTCGTGTTCAGCTGGGTGATTGTGCGGCAGTGGCCCTGGCAGGCCAAGAGAGCATTGCGGAAGATTTCGGGATATCTGCAAGGCGGAGGAAACATCCTCATATCGATCGAGGGCAGGCGGTCAAAAGATGGGACATTGTCGCCCTACAAGAAGGGACCTGTCGTGATGGCCCTTCAAGCACAGGCCCGGATCGTTCCCGTGTTATTGCAAGGGGTGAAGGAGTGCATGCCGTATGGTGCGTGGTGGGTTCGTGAAGGAAGAGTTGTCGTGAAGTTCCTGGAGACGATTTCGACGGATGGGATGGGATACGAAGACCGCGATACTTTGCTCGATCAACTAAGGGCGATTGCACTGCGGGAGCTTGATCTCCTGGAATCGCCATGTCTTGCGTGAACCAATAGTTGGAGAAACCCGTGGGGGTTCGAGTCCCCCCTCCGGCACCATTACAATACACAATTGGATTTCGATTTTCCGCCGGAGTCCCTTTTTTCGTGATTTCCCGAAATGTGGTCGATTTATGGCTTGCTGTTTCATCACAAGTTGACTTCAA
>JBFFNJ010000316.1:0-2267 GCA_041563215.1 Candidatus Deferrimicrobia bacterium
AGACTGTGCGTTCTGCAATCTGCCATCGAAAAGAATCGTAATGGACAATAACCTCGCCATGTCCCTTCACGATGGATATCCTGTTTCCCCCCTGCATTCCCTCATCATTCCCAAGCGGCATGTCGCTGATTTCTTCGACCTTGGCACCTCGGAGATGAAAGCATGCAATGACCTTCTGCAGAAAACCAAGGACACCATCAAGGAGGAAGACAACACCGTTGTTGGATTCAACGTCGGCGTTAACGTCGGCGAGGCCGCCGGGCAGACGATCTTTCATTGCCACATTCATCTCATTCCGCGCAGAAAAGGGGATGTAGAAAATCCGTGTGGCGGGGTGAGGCATGTTATGCCGGGGAAGGGGTATTATAGGGTGGATACTTGATCCCCCCCTAACTTTTCAGCCCCCCATCCGGGTCGATGACAGGGCATTCCCCACGGACATTCCACGGACACGGATTTCATCTGATCCCCGTTCGATGAATGTCAGCCTCTCCACTACCACGCCACTACCACGGATTTCCGAATTGGGCGGTTGCAGATAGCCGATAATGGATTATATGAGGATGGTGTCGCAAATCTTCCCGGAGGCTCCGGTCCCTTGGCGAGAATGGCCAGCAAGGCTCGAGGTGTTCTTTACCTTCGTGGAAGGAACCTGTGTCTCCCAGGCTCTTTATGACGAGTACGCAGTAGGCAGCATTGAGCCTGCTGGACGAAAGCTATTCGATAAACACAACGATTCGATCTTCGTCGGTTATCGGCTCCACACCGAGACGGTTATCCCTGCACTGCAATGGTATGTCTCGTGGCCTTTGCTTAGGCGTGGCTCGGACAATGAGGTGGTCCGCCGGGGATCGATCCGGGGCGTTGCCCCATGGGAGATGAAGGCCGAAGATACGTTGTTAAGCATCTGGAACGAGCCACGCGGAGTCTGGGGGTTCAGCAGGGTTCTGATGTTGCGGACCGGGGGAAGGGATAGAGCCGATGCTGTTTCAAATTGGACGTATTGTGCCCGGTATTTGAGACGGATCTATCACGAGGTCCGAATGTAGGGTACGTAGTTCAAACCCATCTCATTAATTCACCCAAATCCCGCTTCTTTATTCTGTGTATTTTTCAGGCACTCCCATGCCACTACCACGGATATTTGTCCTAAGTATTTGAAAAATATGTAATAGGAAGTGGACGAGTACGACAACACCGCTCTGACCCTGTGAACGAATACTGACCCCTCCGGTTTTAGACCACCTGGATGATGGGATATTCGTCTGGGGGAGTATAGGGAAGGGGGAGGAGTGAAGAAACGGAAGGGGGCGCACGGGTCCCGCCCCCTTCCGCGGTGTTCCGTTACTTGCGCCCCCACTGGCCATTGTCGGCCTGGACAGCCCAGCCGGCCTCGGCCTTGTCCCGCCATTGCTTCGCAAAGATCTGCCGGACCTGGGGCACCTGGTTCGGTTTCAGATTGAGGGCTTTCGCCACCTCTTCGTAGAGTTGGCGGCGGGCGGCGTTGTCGGCGTTGACGAGTCTCTTCAGCGCCGCCACCTGTGGCAAGCCCAGGCCGCCGGTCTCCCGGACATCCAGGAAGCCGTCCTTGTCGATCCCCACCTGGCCTTGCCGATAGAAGGGGAGCAGCTCCTTGTGCCTCTGGCCGATCTGGTCCTTTAAACCCCGGATGGTCGCATTGCTTACGGTCGTGGCTTCCTCGGCAAACGCCTGCGCGGGCCCGAAGCGGGCAAGTCGGGCGATGCTGTGGTATGTGCTTCGCTCGTTCAACGACTGCGGTTTTTCCGTCGGCACCTGCTTGGGAGGTTCCGTCTTTTCCTGGTAGACATCATCCACAAACTTCTCGGCCGTCTTCTCCACCTGGGCGGCAGGGAAGTAGATGTTCACCGTGACGCACCCTGCGATGATCGCGAGAACCGCCAGGACGGAAAAAGAAAAGCGATGCGCGGATCGTTCCATGCCATCCCCCTTTTCGTGCTTGTATGAATGCATCCGTATCAATTGGAGCGTTTGCTTGTTACGCGCTTTGCACGCTCCACCATATCCGAAAAGCCGATGCGGTTGTCCGGGTTGCGATTGATCACGTTGATCCCGCCAAAGAAACGCCTCTTCACCAGATACTCTACACCATCTTCCTGGATGATCCCCCGAACGGTGAAGACGTCGTTTTTCAGCCTGGATTCGATACCGATCTTCTCGTAGGGGAATTGTTTGAAAAACTTCGTCATCATGGAGGCCCCCAGGCCGCTCAATCCGGAGCCCGTGCT
>JBFFNJ010000317.1:0-2265 GCA_041563215.1 Candidatus Deferrimicrobia bacterium
CACCTGTCACGATGCCTTCGAAGAAAAGCTCAAAAACCCATTTGTCCACACCCCCGTGAAAACCGGGGAGTGCTCGTCGTGCCATAACCCCCACGCATCCTCCCACGGGAAGCTGCTTTCTGCTGAGGCGGAAAAAATATGCTCAAATTGTCACGACGACGTGGTACCGAAGGATGCCCGCAGCACCCACAGCGTGGTGTTGGAGGGGAAGTGCGCTGCGTGCCACGACCCCCACGGGGGGAAATACAGGTTTAACCTCGTGAAAGGGGGAAGGGAACTCTGCTTCGATTGCCACGGGGAGATCGGCAAATCAATCGCCGTGGCTCAATTCAGCCACAGCCCCGTCGAGGAGAGCTGCCTCAACTGCCACAGCCCCCACGGGTCAGCCAATGCGGCGCTCCTGCTGAAGAGCGATGAGCCCTCCCTCTGCAAGGGATGCCACAACACCGGCCGTCCCGCATTCGTGAAGCGGCACGGCAACTATGCCGTTGAAGAGGCACGGTGCACATCCTGCCACGACCCCCACGGCTCGAACGTTGCCGGGATGCTCTACGACAATGTTCACAAGCCCGTAGCGAGCAGGATGTGCAAGCAGTGCCACGAGGAGCCAGGCGCACAAACGCCATTAAAGACGAAGAAAGAGGGCTTCGAGCTCTGCAGGGGATGCCACTACGAGCTGGTAGGGAAAACGCTCAGCAGGAACCGGCCCCACTGGCCGATATTCAGCGAGGAGGGCTGTCTGAGCTGCCACAGGCCCCACGCTTCCAAACAGGCCGGCCTCCTGAAGGGGGACAACAACTCCCTGTGCGGGAGCTGCCACGAGGACACGATGAAGAGGCAGGCCATGTCCCAGACGAAGCACGAGCCGGTATTAAATGGAGAATGCACTACCTGTCATTCGCCCCACGCTTCAGACAACCTTTTCCTGTTGAGCGAGGCGTCCGTTATCGACCTGTGCGGGAGCTGCCACGACTGGATGAAGCACTCCACCCACCCCATCGGGGAGGAAGTGATCGACATGAGAAACAGCAACCTCACCGTCCAGTGCCTGAGCTGCCACCGGTCTCACGGGACTAACAACAAACACATGATGCCCTTTGCAACGACCACCGAGACGTGCGTGCAGTGCCACGTGAAGTTCAGGAGGTGACGACATGAGAAACGTGCTGACAAAACTTACCACGACACTTTCCCTTGTACTTTTCGCCGCAACCGCTTCAGGCGCCGATGCAATTAAATTGAGCCATGCCCTCTCCGTCTACCTGGATGAAGCGGGTGGGAGCATCAAGTACCCCGAGTCCGTGGCCTGCAGCGAGAACGCCGAGTTTATAATCGCCGACACGGGAAACAACCGCCTTATCAGGTACACTTTCCGGGACAGGGATGTAAGAGGTGGCACCGCAATTAGCATACCCGAGCTTTCCTACCCAATACGCGTCCGGTTGAATTCCAGGGGGCAGATATTTTCCCTCGACGGCAAGAGGCACCGCATCGTCCAGATGACCCCGGAGGGGCAATTTGCGGGCTACCTCGATCCGAAGGCCGATCCAGCCCCCGGCTTGATCGTGCCGAGAAGTTTCGAGATAGACAAAAACGACAATATCTACATTCTCGATATCCTCTCGGGCCGCGTCATCGTCCTCGATCCCACCGGCGCCTACCAGAGGGACGTCCGATTCCCCGATATGTACGGGTTTATCTCCGACCTGGCCGTTGGCCCGGCGGGCAATATATTGCTCGTCGACAGTACCCGAGCGGCAGTCTATTCCGCCCCAAGAGAGGCGGAAAGTTTTACTCCGCTTTCGGAAAACCTCAAAGAGCATGTAGAATTTCCCACGGGGATAACAACCGATAAGAGAGGTTTCATTTACCTGACCGATACAAACGGCGGCAGGATCATCATCCTCAGCCCTGACGGGGCTTTCCAAGCCCGGCAGCTCAGCCTCGGTTGGACAGAGGGCTTTCTCTATTACCCGACTGCGCTCTGCGTAAGCGGAAGCGGAAACGTCTTTATTGCGGACAGGAGCAACAGCCGGGTACAGATATTTACCGTTGTCAGATAAAAGGGTTCATTCGCGATTTAAAGAAAGAGGGCAATTTCCCCCATAAAGACATGAATGGCTGAGCTGGCCGGCACGTTCTGAGTCGCAAATCAGAACCTGCCGCCTCTTTACCCCCTTGAAACTGACTCATTACGTTCGACACCAGTTCTCTATGATTCCCTTTATCTTCCGCATGGTTGGCTCAAGAGGAGGGTATTTTCTC
>JBFFNJ010000318.1:0-2224 GCA_041563215.1 Candidatus Deferrimicrobia bacterium
CCTCCCGGAGGGTGACCGGTAGAGTCAGGGTAGGGATACGGGTGCGGCGCCCTTCATTTTTCACAGTGTAGCCTTCGTCGTAATTCAAATCCACGAAAGGGATGCGGTCTTCCCGGAGAACCTCTCCCAGCCCCGATTCTTCCAGAACCAGCAGGGAATCCCTGCTATGGCCGGGGCCCTCGGCCACCAGGACCCTTGAGGCGCCTGCGCGCAGGAACGCCTCTGCCGCCCCTCGGATGACCATCGGATGGGTATTGATGTGCCCTGCGCCCCTATGAGGTTCGACCAGGTTCGGCTTGAGTAGAATCCGTTTTTCTCTGATCTCTCCCCCTTTGACTCCTAGTTCCTTCAGGCCGGCGAGGACAACCGACGCAATGTCTGATTCGTAGTTTGCGAGTTTCGCGATGAAGGCCTCGGCGCTCCGGTTCCGCCTCGTACATCCCGCGAGAAAGGAAATGCTGGAGGATGCAACAACGCCCCCGATCGCGCCGGAAAGAAACTCTCGCCGCGTCCATCCTCTCCTCGTCCCTACGAGTGTGCGCCCCCTCATCGGTTCCTTTCCTTCTTTACCCAAACAGGTTCTGGATCCCTTCCTTTCCCATCAGGGAAAGGAGGAGCAGGGAAAGAAGCGTCGTGTCGTACGCACCTTGTTTTTTTTGTCGGATCATGCACTCTCTCACCCATGCCGTAGCTTGCTTCGGCTTCTGTCCCCAAGCTCCGAGTCCCAGAATGCCCCATCCGAGGGAGAGTGGTGTCCGCACCTGCGTCACCCGGCCCTGGAGGTACTTCAGACTTTTTCCCACCTCGCTCCGCGGAACGTAACCGGCCAGGGCGCTGAGCGCAAGGCCGGTGCAGTCCGGTTGGGGATACAACTCCTTCCCATACACAAAACTATTCCCGTAGTTCCATCCACCCGCGGGCAACTGTCTATCAAGCAACAGGCGGACTCCCTCCCGAACCCGAACGTGTTCCCCGAGCCCGGAGATCCGTAGGGCAAGAAGGGACAGGGACGTGGGCTCCACCCAGGAATGGGTATCTTCGATCCAAGACCAGCCCTCGATCGAGGTGTCGTGTGCCAGAGGGGAATCATCTTCCTTCACCCAATGCTTCCCCGAGGTCTTCAGCAGAAAATCTATGGCGCGGGCCCGTGGTTCCGTGTGTGTCGTCGAACCATGCCACGCGAGGATCGCCAGAGGCGTAGGCCAGAACGAATCGGGACCGGATGGCGAAATGCTCACTCGGCCGTCTTCCAATTGGCTTGCCGCGAGGCGGGATCGCCCGGATTCGATTACGTCTTGATCGCGACCCCCAGACTTCATCACAGCGAGTGCAAGAACGGCCCACGCAGTTGCGTCGGGCCTGTATGCTCCCCCGGGGAACATCGGGAAACCGCCCCCTCCCAGCGCGCGACTTCTCAGCGCTTCCGCGCCGGATGATGCCAGTGTGGACCTGTCCATCATACTCCCATCACCGTCGGATTCCGGGCCCGATTCATGACGATCTTGAACCCCCCGAACCCTTTATCCCTTTATTTTCCCGACCATAAACCGGATTCGAACCAGATCGGCCAACATCTTGAGCGAGTCCTTCATCGGATCCACCCTGGACTCGGGGGAATCGATCCACCGGATTGGCACCTCTTTTATCCCGCACCCTTTTCTCTTGGCCCGAGCGAGGATTTCGACGTCATATGCAAACCTGTCGATCTTCGCCTCCAAAAACAGGTTTCTTGCGACATCGCCGGTAAACAACTTGAACCCGCACTGAGTATCGCTGAACCCACCGATCACGAGCATCTTGACGATCTGGTTGAACGTTTTTCCCATACCCCGTCTCCACCAGGGCTGTTTCTTGATGATGTCGCTTAAGGCCAGAGCCCTCGATCCGATCGCGATATCGAATCCTCCGCCGGAAAGGTGGGGCATCAGTTTCTGGAGTTCTTCTATCGGGGTCGAGAGGTCGGCGTCCATCACCAGAACGAAATCCCCCTTCGTCAAGAGAACCCCCGTCCGCAGCGCATGTCCCTTCCCCTTGTTCTTTTCATATCGAACCAATGTAACATTCGGAAAATACGTGACCATACTTTCCACGATCTGGCTGGTTCCGTCCGAACTGCCGTCGTCGACGACGATGATCTCGTAATTCCAGCCCGAATTGTTCAAAAAGGCACAGGTTTCTGACAAAGAGCCCTTGATCCGCTTCTCTTCATTATATGCGGGGATGA
>JBFFNJ010000319.1:0-2220 GCA_041563215.1 Candidatus Deferrimicrobia bacterium
CTGAGCCTCCCGGGTCCCTTTTTCCCGAAGTGCCTTTTCGAAAGGCGCTCTCTCTGCACCCGTGACACGGGGCGCAAAGATCTCTGCTTTTATTGCCGGGTACTGGGACGTCGTGGGACGGGTGTAGACGGCAAACTCGGCCTCGGTGACCAGCTCCGACGATTCGTAGTACGTGCGGAGGTCGTCTATTTCGTGCAGGTTCATCGCCAGCTCCCTTTTCAGCACCGCCATCTGCTTCTCGGCGCTTCGGGCAAAGCCGAGCGCTATCCTGGAGTCCTCAGACTGCCTGGCGAACAGGAAAAGGACGGAGGAGAGCACCAGGCCGACCAGAGCGATCAGGGCCAGCTCGAGGTACTTTCGGTGCCAAGATAACTCTTTCATACCCTCTGCGGGGACCTCTCTGTGCGCGGAAATCTGATCAAAGCAAAAGAATTTCCTTTTTTTTCGGCCTCTTTCCCGGGAAAGCTTCCCTTGGCAGGTGCGTTTCCAGGAGAATGGCCCGGGTACCCAAGTTTATCATAGCAACGATGGTGTTCACGCTCTCTTATAGAGATGCAGTTCACTGCACAGGGGTGCACGGAAATTTACGGGCGTATATTAATGAAGGATTACAGTATTCGATGGCAGGACGATCTTTCGGGAAAGAAGCTCCGCATCGTGAAAAGGGGGGTGGAACGCTCCCGCCCCGTCACCGGTCGTATGCGGTATTCTTCTGCTCTTTCACGGCTTTCAGAAAAGCCTCGTCGATTGCCTCCGTTCTCAGGGGTTTTTCTATGATCCGGATTCCCATGCGCTCGGTCTCCGGAGGGATCTTTTCCGGGTCGCCGGGGCAGATGAGCATGTTGATCGATTGCGGGTTATGCGACAGGGATTGCTGTAAAAAATCGAAACCACTCATGTCCGGAAGCGAAAAATCGGCTATGACTATGTCATAGGGTTTTTCCGCCAACGCTTTCAGTGCCTCCCTCCCGCTTTCTGGGGCATACGCCTCGCATCCGTTGCTCTTGAAATACCCTATCAGGGAGTTTTTGATCCACGGGTCGTGGGCGATGACCATAATTCTCAGCTCCGCGAGCCGGAGCCAAAGGCTGGCGTAATCCTCAGGCATAGGTAAGCTCCTGCCACGGATGGAGCAATGACTATGCCAGCGAAAGAGAATTTAACAATATATATTAAAATCAAACAGTTATGTGCCTCGAGGGTGGCCTGAAGGTGTTCGGGGGAGGAAAAATGTAGAAATTTATCGAAATTGCCGGTCGAAAAAATGAGAACGGTTAACGAAATAAAATGCAAAATGTCTTTGCTTGATATAATAATATGTAATTATTCGTGCAGATAGGCTACCGCCCCCGCGAATGGTGATTTCACCCATTCGCCCCGCCGCCCGGTGTTCTTGCACATGCTGCGAAAAGATATTCAGCAATAAGCGTGCCTTTTCATAAATTATTGATTTGTATAGGTTTTTTAAGTTCGGCCGTTCGGCCCTGGGAAAAGATTTACTTATATATAGAAAAACTTATCAGTATAGTATAAAAAATAGTATAAAAAAAAAGAGAAATTTGGCCTATCTAAAGCGCTACCCTCCGGCTCCGCATCGACTCACTTCGTGACCAGGATCTCGACGGTTCCCTTTTCCCGCAGCTCCCTGACCCGTTTCTGGACGGCCTCCCTGATCTTCTGCCGGGTGAGGTTCGTCCGGATCTTCTCCCCCACCTCCGCCTCCGGCACGGGCTTCCCGCCCCTTCGCTCCTCCACCCGCAGGATGTGGTAGCCGAGGGGGGTTTCCAGGACCTCCGATATCCCACCCGGTTTAAGGGAGAAGGCGGCATCTTCGAGGGGCCGGGGCATCTTTCCCCGGCCGAGGAATCCCAGGTCGCCTCCCCGGGGAGCTTCAGGCCCCTCGGAGTGTTTCCTGGCCAGTTCGGCAAAATCCGCACCCCCCTTTGCCTCGACGAGGACTCCCTCGATCCTTGCCCTTGCCTCCCGGCGCTCTTTCTCACCGGCACCCTGCTCGACGCCGACCATGATGCGGCGGGTCCTGACCTCTTCGGGGGGGGTGAACAGGCCGGGGTTCTCTGCGTAGTAATCGCTGACCTCACCGTCGGAGGTGGCGATCCCGGCGGCGATATCCGTCTCGATGAGCCTGCTCACCGATATCTGGGCCCGGATGAACTCCCGGTAGCCCTCCTCGGTAAAGCCGCCCTCGTTGAGGATCGCCGC
>JBFFNJ010000320.1:0-2216 GCA_041563215.1 Candidatus Deferrimicrobia bacterium
ACTGCAGACTTCTTCCGATGGTAGTGCAGATTGCAGAGTGAAAAACGGGGCGATAGGAGGAGAGACATAACAGCAAATGGTAATGCGGAACGCGGAGTTCGGAATGCGGAATTACAATGCGGTCGCTGGCAATGCGGAATTCGGAATGCGGAATGCGGAATAAAAACAGTTCGCAGTTTACGGTTTCCGGTTAAAAGTTTAACGAGAAACCAGAAACGAGAAACTGGATGGTAGTTAAGAGTGAAGAGTGCAGAATAACAATTTGTTAGATGGCAGGGTTCAAGGAAGCAGATGGTAATGCGGAATTCGGAATGCGGAATGCGGAATTAAACCAAAAAGAAAATCCTTGAGAGGTCAAAGGAGAGAGTAGGAAGGAGAGAGTCGTGAAAATGACCCCTGTATCCTATTTTCTCTCACCTTTCCACTTTCGGGTTTTTGGATTGTCGTCTTACCTGTCACACTGCGGGTCGGGTAAGTCCAGGCGGCCCCGGATGTGGTGGGCAAGGCCCCTGCAGCCGCCGAAACAGCCCTGCAGTTCTCCGCAATCGTCGCAGTCGGGGGGAAGCTCGCGGATCCTGTCAGAAATTGCCAGCCTTTCGGTGGAAGCCCATATTTCTGAAATGGTATCCCCCGGAAGGGCGCCGAGGGGGACGAGGAGGGACTCACAGGGGTACACGACACCCTCCCAATCTATGTACGCGAGCGTGCTCCCTCCCTGGCAGCCGTCGAATTCGGCCCGTTCGTCGGAAAAGCCGTGAAAAGTATTACGAAAAAACTTCCAGAGGAAATAATCGTGAATCACTACTTTCTTGTTATCGCTAAAACGCCACCCGTCCCCCTCCACTGAATTTTTCAGCGCCTCGAAGTCGGGAACCGGAATTTCTGCGGGAAGCTCGCTTTTCCGGTAATTGGGGTTTTTCAGCACCAGCGCTCTCCCCGGAGATTTGAGAAATACATCGATGAGCTCGAAGGTTTCCCCGTAATCGAGCGGGTCCGGTTCGAACCAGAAGCGCTCTTCCGCCACCACGCCGCAATTTTTCCCGTGAAAAAATAGTCTATCGGGCCCGGCGTGGCCACCGGTTTCCGCCCCGCGGACATGAACGATCTCCTCTGAAAGATAGAGGGATACCGAGACCGGCGCATCCGCCATTTCGATAAGGTCGAGGAGCCGGTTCAGAACTTTTGGAGACATGACTGTTATGTCCAGGCTTAAAGGGGAAGCCTCCAGGATCGAACGGAAGACCGATTCTGCCTTCTTGAAACCGAATTTATCATCCGCCAGACCGCGGGGCGGGTCGGCATCCCACCTGATTCTCACCGGGACGTCGAACTTCACTCCTCTTTCTCCTCGAACCAGCAGTGGGGATCGGGTACCGTGAACGAGTTCCCCGTCGCATACGCCCGTGCCGTGCATCCGCCGAGGCAGGATGAAAACGCATCGCAGCTTTTGCACTTGCCTTCCGCCTGCTTGTTTCGCATCGCGCCGAGAACGGGTGAACCCTCCCAGAGGGCCAAAAAATTGTCCTCCAGGACATTTCCTATCGTTACGGGAATGAAACCGCAGGGCGTTATTGAGCCGTCGGGCGAAATGTAGAGGCTTACCTTTCCGCAGACGCTCCCGTTTACCACTCTACCGTCGTCATCCCGGATGAGAGATATTACGGGGTCGTCGAAGAGGATCTCTATATCCCGCCTTGTTTCCCTAAGTGGGAGGGCACCCGTGTAAAACTCTTTCCAATCGCCGGGAGAAAGGTCGAGGTCCCGGCTGTTGCGCCCGCCCATCCCGGAACATTTGAAGTTGTGAAAATCTATCGTCCGGGCACCGAGGCCGACGGCAAGGTCTATGAGGCTCTTGTAGTCTCGGTGGTTGACCCTGCAGATCACGGAGGAAATCGTCAGGGGTATGCCTGCGTCACGAAGAAGCCGGGAAGCCGAAAGGGCCTTATCAAAGCTCCCCGGGTGGTTCCGGAAACGGTCGTGTACCTTCCCGTCGGCGCTGTCTATCGATATGCCCACGCTCTCAAAACCGGCATCCGCCATCTTTGATACCGCGCTCTCATCGATGAGCGAGCCGTTCGAGTTCATGGTGACCTTAAGTCCCCGCTCGAAGCAGTGGGCCGCAATCGTAAAAAGATCATCCCGGAGCAGGGGCTCCCCCGTTCCGAAGTTAACGGTCATGACCCCCGCATCGGCGAGAATGTCCGCGACACGCATCG
>JBFFNJ010000321.1:0-2214 GCA_041563215.1 Candidatus Deferrimicrobia bacterium
TCTTTACCGGTTTTTGTACTCTATCATTGTACGGAGATATTAAATCCCGGTCAACGTGGCAAGCAATTTTCGCCGATTTGAGATCTAAATTCCGTCAATTTATGCCGAAATAAAGTATATGCATCAAGTGCCGGGGGGTTGGTTCACCGGCATATGTTGGTTGCAGGCGGCGGATACGGTGAAGATTGGAGAAGATAAATATATGCCTGTTGGGTATAATGGAATACTCCGGTCACTCTCCGCCAAAAGTGGTGGAGCCGGGCAAGGGTACGGTTCCCATGGCGATGCTCGAGGGGCTGTCACGAAGGATATTACGGGAACAGAGGCGGGCGAATGGAAAAGGTGATACACGGCGTAAGCCTCCTGACGGAGCACGACATCTACCTCTTCAAAGAGGGGAACCACTTCCGCCTCTACGAGAAGCTGGGCTCCCATATCGTCGAGGTCGAAGGGGTCAGGGGCACGCTTTTCGCCCTCTGGGCCCCAAATGCCGATGGCGTGTCCGTAATCGGTGAATTCAACGGATGGGATCCCAAAGCCCATCCCCTCGGGGTTCGCTGGGACGAGTCCGGCATCTGGGAGGGCTTCATTCCCGACGTCGGGGAAGGGCAGAGTTACAAGTACCACGTTGAATCGAGACATGGCAATTACTCGGTTGAAAAGGGTGACCCCTTCGCGCTCCACTGGGAAGAGCCGCCGAAAACGGCCTCTATCGTGTGGTTGCGCGACTATAACTGGGGAGACGACGCATGGATGAAAAACCGCTCGGGGGTAAATTCCCTGTCCTCACCCATTTCGGTGTACGAGGTGCACCTTGGATCCTGGCGGAAGATGACGGAAGAGGGAGGCAGGCACTTCTCCTACCGGGAAATCGCCGCTCCCCTCGTGGATTACGTCAAAAAAATGGGGTTTACCCACGTCGAGTTTCTGCCCGTCATGGAGCATCCTTTTTACGGTTCCTGGGGCTATCAGGTGACCGGTTACTTTGCCCCCACGAGCAGGCACGGGACGCCGCAGGATTTCATGTATCTCATCGACCAGCTGCACCAGAACGGTATCGCCGTGATCCTGGACTGGGTCCCCTCGCACTTTCCCGATGACGAGCACGGGCTCATATACTTCGACGGTACGCATCTCTTCGAACATGCCGACCCGCAGCAGGGTTTTCATCCCGACTGGAGGAGCTACATCTTCAATTACGGCCGCAACGAGGTGCGCGCCTTTTTGATAAGCAGCGCCCTCTTCTGGCTGGATAAGTACCACGCAGACGGTCTGAGGGTCGATGCCGTGGCCTCGATGCTCTACCTCGACTATTCCCGGAATGAGGGCGAGTGGGTCCCGAACCGCTACGGGGGGAGGGAGAACCTCGAGGCGATCGATTTTTTAAAGCAGTTCAACAAGGTGATCTACGAGCGGTACCCCGATGTGCAGACCTTCGCCGAGGAGTCCACGGCATGGCCGATGGTTACCCGGCCGACCTATACGGGAGGGCTCGGCTTCGGGATAAAATGGAACATGGGTTGGATGCACGATGTCCTGCACTACATAACGAGAGATCCCATTCACCGCAAATACCACCACAACGAACTCACCTTCAGCATGATTTATGCCTTTACCGAGAACTTCATGCTCTCCCTCTCCCACGACGAGGTCGTCCACGGGAAGGGGTCCCTCCTGGGGAAGATGCCCGGGGACGACTGGCAGAAATTCGCAAACCTCCGCCTTCTTCTCGGATACCTGTTCACCCATCCCGGGAAAAAGCTCCTCTTCATGGGGGGCGAGTTCGGCCAGTGGAGCGAATGGAACCACGAGGACAGCCTGGAGTGGCACCTCCTCCAGTATGATCGCCATCAGGGCGTCCAGAAGTGGGTGCAGGATCTAAACAGCCTCTACCGGGGGGAGCCGGCCCTTTACGAGCTCGATTTCGAGTCCGGCGGTTTCGAGTGGATCGATTGCGGGGACTGGGAGAGCAGTATCATCAGCTTCGTCAGGAGGGGGAAATCTACCGGGGACGACTTCGTCGTGGTCTGTAACTTCACGCCCGTTATCCGGGTCAATTACCGCGTCGGCGTGTCGGGCGGGGGTTTCTGGGAGGAGGTGTTAAACAGCGAGGCCACGTTATACGGGGGAAGCGGTCTGGGCAACGCCGGAGGCATGGAGGCGGAACCGGAACCCTTTCACGGCCGGCCGTACAGTCTCTCCCTTACCCTCCCA
>JBFFNJ010000322.1:0-2212 GCA_041563215.1 Candidatus Deferrimicrobia bacterium
AGGTTTGTCGAGATCCAGGGGACGGCCGAGCGGGAGCCATTTACCCATCGGGACCTTTTGCGGATGATCGAAGCGGCAAAGAAGGGAATCGCCGAGCTGGTGGCTATCCAGAAAAAAATCGTGGGGGAGCTCGTCTAGGCTGCAGGAGGGACGCGGGGCGAGGCGCGGGAGTCTGTGAGAAAAGCAAAGGAGTGCAGGGGAAAGCCCGGTCGGAAAAATAGAGCCGTTGCCCCGGACAGGGTCCACGCGACGGGAAACGGCAGGTGGATGCGTGGGGTGCGGCGATGAAGGATGTCGTCCTGGGAACGCTCAATCCCGGCAAAACGAGAGAGATGCGCGAAATTCTGGAGCCCTTCGGCCTGAAGATTCTTTCCCTCCGCGATTTTCCCCCACTCCACCCCCCCGTGGAGGTGGGGCATTCCTTCCGGGAGAACGCCGCAATCAAAGCCGCCTACTATTCGCTGGAGACCTCCCTGCCATGTATCGCTGACGATTCGGGCCTCTCCGTCGACGTGCTCGCGGGGGAGCCGGGGATCTATTCGTCCCGCTATGCCGGGGAGGGGGCATCGGATGAGGAGAACATCGAGAGGCTCCTCGCGGTCCTGGCCGGGCATCCCCGGCCGTGGGCCGCGCGGTTCGTCTGTTCCGCTGCCTATGCGGAGGAAGGAAGGGTGGTGGTCGTTTATGACGGCGTGCTCGCGGGGGAGATCGTACCCGGCCGGAGAGGGTCATCCGGCTTTGGCTACGACCCGGTGTTCCACCTTCAGGAGCGGGGCGTAACCGTTGCCGAGCTCGCCATGGAAGAGAAAAACAGGATAAGCCACCGGAGGAAAGCCATGGAGGGGCTCATGATGCAGTTGAAGGAGAAAAACGTCATATGATGCTGATTGTAATGCGGAATGCGGAGTATGGAATGAATAACCAGAAAAGGAGAAAGCAGCACATGAGGCCGGACTTCTGTCTACAATCGGTTGTTCCTGGTTCATAATTCCTCGTTCATAGTTGCAACAACTGTGAATCCAAACAATTGCCTGTTTACGGTGAAATACCTTTCTCGGGACTTTGGACGCTTCACCCTAATTATTCTTGAACCCAGGAAAGGGGCATACTATTATTACCTAAAGTAGAGGGGTTTTGGTCGTCGGGGCGTGGCGCAGTCTGGCAGCGCACTTGCTTTGGGAGCAAGGAGTCGCCGGTTCAAATCCGGCCGCCCCGACCATGCTTTAAACCGGCAGAGATCTTCCATGCCCCGGGCTTTATGACCAAAACTTTCCCTACCCGGAAACGAGTTGCCTCCGCTGATCGGTAACATTCTCGTGAGCAAGGTGAACGAGCAGGGGCGGTTTTTTTCAAAAAGCCGGTCCTCTTTTCGCCACCGCTCAACCTTTGAGGCGCTTCCTTGACTTTTCGGGGACCATGGAGTTTAATACTGACTTTACATTTGTTTCCCGGGGTACACCATGATCGTGAACAGCTCATTTCGGCGCACGGCTGCGGGGATATCGACCCTGGCCGTCTCTGTCCTGCTCCTTACCGCATCGGTATGGGGTGAGAAGGGAGGTTTCCCCATCGATGTTTCGGGGTCGTGCGTTTCCGAATCGTGCCATGCCGATTTGGGGACGAAAAAGTACGTTCACGAGCCGGCGGCAGATGAGTCCGGCTGCACCGACTGCCACGAGATGAAGAAGGAGGGGGTCCATTCCTTCCGTCTCATTGCCGAAGGGGGAGCCCTCTGCGCCGAATGTCACGAGGGGAAAGCCGACGGAAAGTTCGTCCACACCCCCGTTGCCGATGGGGAGTGCACGGAGTGCCACGATTCTCACCAGTCGGACAACCCGAAACAGCTCGTACATCCCCCCGGCTCCTCGCTCTGCTTCTCCTGCCACGACCAGGAAGATTTCGCCGGTGCCTACACCCACGAACCCGTGCGCGAGGGGGAGTGCCTCGAATGTCACAACCCCCACCGGGCGGACAACCCGAACCAGCTCGTCGCCGCCGTCCCGTCCCTCTGTACCGGTTGCCACGGGATCGAGATGGTGGACCAGAAGGGAACCTTCCTGACTTCGGAAAAACGGCTTTTCCAGGGAGGGGAGGCCGTGCTCCACCCGCCTTTTGAAGAAGGCGCCTGCTTTTCCTGCCACCTCCCCCACGCATCGCGTTTTCACCGGCTCTTGAAGAAAAACTATCCCACCATGCTCTATGCAAAATTTTC
>JBFFNJ010000323.1:0-2211 GCA_041563215.1 Candidatus Deferrimicrobia bacterium
GCATTGTCGACTAGTATCCTTTGCGTCTTCTTATGGAAAATCTCCCGGTTTACCACCCCGCCCTTGGTGTCGGTATCCATCGTGTTCAGGAGTTTCTCGTAACTCTCTATTCGCTCCCTGATTCTGGGGTGGGTTCCAAAGAAAAAGGGCTCCCTGATCTTTTCTTCTTCAAGCTCCTTTTTTATGTGAACGAAGAGTTTCGGTGACTCTTCCGGGTCGTACCCGGCGTTGGTCATGAGCGAAAAGCCCACACTGTCGGCTTCGCTTTCAAGTTCCCTCGAGTATCCCGTGATCGACGCCATGGTCCCCAGGTAACCCAGGAGGTTTCCCAGGTCGCCGTACCCGCCGAACCCGGCCGTTGCGACCTGCAGGGTGGCGAAAAAGGCGGCCTTGTTTTTAAAGTCCCGGAACCCCGAAACGGCGTGCCGGTGGGTCGAATGTGTCATCTCGTGGGCCAGGAGCGTGGCAAGCTGGGCTTCGTTCTCCATTCTCGCCAGAATCCCCGTGTGAATGTATATGACCCCGTTGGGATAGGCGAATGCGTTCAGGTGGGGATTCTTAATGACCTTGACCCGGAAGGGGATTACCTCGTATACGTCGGGAGGCTCGATTTTTTCCGCAACATCGTTTAGATACGCTTCCAGCTCGCCGTCTTCGTAGATGAACCCGCTTTCGTCGAGGACCTCCTGCTCCTCCTCCGAGCGGACCCAGAGCCGTTTTTCGTCATCCTCGAAGCGGGTGAAATCTTCCGAGGCAACGGGGGTCACCTGAGTCGAAGCGCACCCCCCGAAAAAAACCACACAGAGCATTGCAATGAGAACATTTCTCATGTGTCCGCCTCGAAAAAAGCGGGTGTGCTGGCTTTTCCACTCTGCCGGGTATGAACAAACACCGTGAAAAAGGCCCCCACATTCTCCCTTTTCATCGGTCAATCTTTTTCCAGCGGCTGATGTGATGGAGGCAGCCATTGTCCTTCGTGGGCAGGTGTTTCACTCCCATAGAGCTCCTCGTATTTGACACCCTCATCCATCTGTACCTTCGGGAGCTCGACCAGCGAGAAATAAGAAGCGATATCTTTCACAAACCGGTGGCAGCTTTCCGGCTCTCTGAGGTCGTAGCCGCCCTGGCTCCCTTTCACGGAGTACCAGAGAATTTCCCCCGTCCTGTCAATCAGTGCAACGCTTACCGCCGTAATCCCGTATCTCGGCGCAACGTACACGCCGGTAAATGCTCCCGCGATAATGCCGAGGGCAGTCAGGGCCTTCCTCCCGCCCGTGGATATCTCGTCGATGCCGTAAACGAACAGGAGTGCGTCGGTGTTAAACTTTTCCAGGATATCTTCAACGGGCCCGACGGAATAGATGAATTTTTGCTCCTTCTCGGGAAACCGCTGACTCCCGTACGCGTGGTCGAGTATGCTTGCGCTCACGGCCCGGTAGAGAGCCTGGATGTCCTCCATCTCATCCCGGATATCCTCATCGACAACAACCTTTTTGACATCGAATTTTTCCCGGTCCAGTACTTCCTCGAATTCTCTCTGCAGGTTTTCTCTTCCCATGTCGCACCAGTCGTCCCTGAGTTCGTGCACCCCCCCGGCGGAAAGTTCATATACCTTCACGTCGGGGGGAGGGTAGGCGGTTTTTTTTACGGCCTTGATGCGGCTGTTGTAATCAGGGTGCGTCCGGTACGGGGAGGGTGTGGTAGCACAACTTACCACTGCAGTCAGGAAGAAAAGGAGCGAGAGGGAAAAAGTTGTTTTCCTGCTTCTCCATTCCATGCCTGCCCTCCCGGTAGGCTCCGTTTTCGGGGGACATAATCGTGTAGTTTATGATAATTTTCTCCGCCAAGCCTGTCAACAAAAATTGTTAATTAGATCAAGTGGTTATAATAAAAAAGCTTGTTGTTTATAAAGTGGTTGCGTCTGGATTCCATGCGAGGAGAGGTTTATTACTCGTTGAACCTTCCCCCGATAGTTCTATTCGTGTGGGTCCTTTTTTCCGATATATGATAATAAACCAAAAAAAGCTACACCTATAACCGTTCCTAAAAAATTACTTAGCAGATCTAAGGATTGAGAATCTCTCGAAGGAAGGTAAACCTGAAAAAGTTCAATTGTAACCCCCAACCCCATGGAGATAAGAATGGCAAAAAGAAGAGAAGTTGCCTTTGAGAAACGGGTCGAGTAACGAAAAAATGCGCAGAGAAAAAAGC
>JBFFNJ010000324.1:0-2186 GCA_041563215.1 Candidatus Deferrimicrobia bacterium
AAGACGGGCGGCAGGCTCCACGAGACCTTCAAACCCGTCGTCCACGATGCGATGTCGGAGGTGGGGGTAACAAAGTCGTACCAGGATCTCAGCGATAAGGTCCGCACCATACCCTTTACCGAGTCTCTCAACGTGGACCTCGATGAGTACGTCACCGGCAAGGCCCTGGATGGCCTCTTTTTCATGGTGGCAGAGGAAGAGAGAAAGATAAGGACAGACCCTGCTGCGCGGGTTACCGACCTCTTGAAGGACGTATTCGGGGGTGGTGGCTGATACTCGCGGGATGAGGTTTCTGGGGAAAATGCCCCGACTGCGAAACCTTACCACGCCTGCGTTATCTTCCCTTTTTTATCCTGGAAGTAGGGCGCCCAGGAAAGCCCCAGGAGAGAGACGGAGATGTCCTTTTTCTTGGGCTTCACCACGTAGGCCTCGAGGTTCTCCGTAACAGGGTCGACGGTCGTTTTTATCCCTAGCGTTTCTTCCGCCAGGCGGTCCTGAAGATCTCCGAGCCTGCTTTCCAGCTCCCCGAGGTTTTCTTTCGCCCGCTCGATATCCCTGGCCTCTTTCATCGACCGTCCCGCCCTGCCGGCAGCCGTCGTCGCCCTTCCAATTGTGGACATGCTCATTTTTTTCCTTCCCATGAGGGCGGACAAGAGGGTGGCGCCGACGGAAATTGCAGTCTGAAGTTTCTGCTGCTTCGCCTGCTCCCGTTCTCTTTCCACGGCATGCTCCGCCCGGCGTATGCGCTCTTCAAGCGTAGCAATCTTGCTGGCATATCTCTTTCTCAGGCGCTCCAGGAGGAGGTCCCGTTTTTCGTGGGCAGCTACCCGAAGGCGGATCCTGAAATCTCGCTCGGACTCTCCCGGTGAGGACACCATGTTCAGCGAAGGGCTCTTCAAGAGCCTGAGTTCCTGGTTTCTATAGAGCCACTCGACATAGGACCTGCCTAGCGCCGCGTAACTCTTTTTGTCTCCCGCCTCCTTCGGAAGATCTCCGAAGGCTGATTCCTCGTCGTCGGGGGAGTTTTCGAGATCATCCTCAGCAAGTGAAACTTCAAGGGCGTTTTCCCAGTCGATCCTTCCAGGATGGCCCGAAAAATCAGCAAGGAGGGAAACCTCATTTTCCGCAGCGACTCCCGCTCTTCCATCTGCGTAATAGATCTTCCCTATCCCCAGGACACCGGGCCGGTAGATGAGGATCGTCCCTTCGGGTTCCCTTCCCCGGACCGGGATAAAGTGCTCGGCTATTCCGGGAGGAAGCATCGGCCTCGGCGACGGAGCGGATGGTCTTTTACCAATTACCAGCGATTCTGGTGCGGGAGGTTCGGTTGCCGAAGCTGCTTTGGGAATTGCAGCCTTCTTTTTATCCATGAGCTTCTTGATCTGGTCCCGCGTGAGGGGACCCCGCAGATAGGACATCGCCCACCGGGTGTGGAAAATGACCGGCTCATCTTCGTGAACGTTGTTCATCAGGAACACTCTCTTTCCGAGACCCGCCAGTATCTGCTCCATCCTCTGCCGGTCGAAACGCCCTCCCTGGCTGCTTCCCGCACCTTCGAGGCCGTCCAGGACCCGTTCCTTGTCCCGTTCGGTCTGTAGCCTGCCGATGAACCAGGTCCCCGTGTTGGAAAGCCCCTTGTAATCGAGGTCGACGGGGTTCTGCGTGGCGAGCACGACACCGAGCCCGAAGGCCCTCGCCTGCTTGAGAAGCGTGAGCAGAGGTTCTTTCGAAGGGGGGTTTGCAACGGGCGGAAAATATCCGAAGATCTCGTCCATGTAGAAAAGGGACCGAAGGCTCGTCGTCCCCGACTGGGTGCGCATCCACCCCAGAAGCTGTGTGAGCAGGAGCGATACGAAGAACATTCGCTCGGCGTCGCTCAAGTGAGCGATGGAAAAGATGGAGACCTTAGGTTTTCCCTCATCGGTGTAGAACATCCTGTCTATATCGAGGGGCGCCCCCTCGAGCCATACGCTGAAGCCGGGAGCCGCGAGAAGGTTGTTCAGTTTCATTGCGAGGGCAAACCGGTCCTTCGAGGGGAAAAAAGACTCCATGTCGAACACACCGATCCGCGTCACGGGTGGCGATTGGATCGCCTGGATGAAGGTGGACAGGTCCATTTCACGGCCCTGTCTCCAGGAAGAATCGAGTATGGTAGAGAGGAGTATGTGCTCCCTGCTCTTTATGGG
>JBFFNJ010000325.1:0-2182 GCA_041563215.1 Candidatus Deferrimicrobia bacterium
CCGCTATTTCTTCAAGCTCTACGCCCTCGATTCCCCGCTTCAGCTTGCAGCCGGTGCGACGAAAGATCAGCTCGAAAAGGCCATGGCGGGGCACATTCTCGGGAAAGCTGAAACCGTAGGCCTGTACCGCCGGGGCAGGTAGCCTGAGTTGCCACACCGGTCACCATCTTTGTTTCCGGGGGCCTGCAGCATCCATGGTACCCGATATATCGAGGTCCATTCATTTTTCTCTGCCCGTGAGCATCTTCTGATAGAATTTTTGCAGGGGAATCTTAAATCGGTCGGCTGTTCCCTTTTTCGTCTTCTATCAAGGTGCGCAGTGTTGCGCAAGCTCGTCTCATGGAAGGAGGATGTTTCGTGCGCGCACAGGCCGGTTACGTTTCTGCGGTCCCGGATGATGGCAGCCCCTGGCTCTTGAGCCGCAGGTGGGACCTGACCTTCATCACCCTGAGCGTCGTCGTCGTGACCCTGCCGTACCTGAGTTACCTGGGGATGCTCCGCCTCCCCTCTCTCCTCGAGCCCCTTTCTGGAATCCTCGGGGCAACCCCCGACAGCGTCAGCCGCAATATCGTGAACGCCGTCTGTGCGCTGCTCGTCGGCGGGCCGCACATGTACGCAACCTTTTTCCGGACGGCTCTGGACAGGGATTTTGCCAGGGAACACCCCCGGTTCCTGTGGTCCTCCCTCCTCATTCCCGCAGTGGTGGTAACGCTGGCGATGTTGAACCTGGCGCTTCTTCTGACCATCTTTTTCTTCTGGGCCTCGGTTCACGTCCTCCACCAGATCGTCTACGTGACCGACCTCTACCGGCACAAAGGAAGCAAGGGCTTTTCCCTCTTTTTCCGCCTGGCCGACTACGGTGTCATACTCACGGCTCTCTATCCACTCGCTGCATGGAAGATCTCCACGGGGAACTTCAAAATCGGGCCGAACGATTTGAGCGCGGTGGTGGGCCGGGTATTTCCGCTGGGGCCCTGGATGATCTGGCTTGCCGGCGGTGCCTTCGCCCTCACCCTGATCGTCTGGCTTGCCGCCACCTTTGTCGCCTGGCGCAACAATACGCTCCACGTCCCCAAAACCCTGTTTATCGCTTTTACCGTGACGGCGTCCTTTATCGCGCCGGCACTGGGGAACCTGGACACGGCGTTTCAGGGCATGAACGTCTGGCACTCCCTCCAGTACCTCGCCCTCACGTGGATGCTCAACCGCCTGCGCTTCGAACGGGGCGAACTGGAGAACTCCCCCTTCGTAAAGCGCTTTTCATCACCCGGTTCCGCCCCCCGCTACTATGGGCTCCATCTCGGCCTGACGCTTGCCAACGTGCTGGTTATCGGTGTCCTCTTCGCCCTTTTTCGCTATGTCCTGCACCATTCCTTCGACTTCGCCTTCGACCGGGCATACTACATAGCAGTGCTGAGCGTCCTCTGGATCCACTATTTCCATGACCACTATCTCTTCACCAAGCCCCGGGTCATAAGGGCGTAGATCGCCGCACTCCCCTTTATTGCTGTCCGGCAGATGACGGGTCCGTATCCCCGGGGATTTTTCAGAGCGGGGACAGGGCGCTTCCTATCAGGAGGGTAGCCACGCCTTCCAGGTCTTTCAGGGGACTTTTGATCAAAAGTGTCCCCTCCCGGGGATCTGCTTTCTCGATGATCCCGATCGCGCGGTCCCGGTTCATCCCGTCCCGGAAAGAGACGATCCTCTTTTCCAGCCCCTGGGGGCTCAGGTCGCCGGGAAGCCTGGTAAACCTCGCGGGGTAGCTTTGCAGGGAAACCTCGTGGATGGGGGCGTCTGCAAAGTAGGCGGAGAACTTCTCATACCGGTACCGGGACCTTGTCTCCATCGTTTTGGGCCTTATGTGCCGTGGCACCGGGACGCGGTAAATTTGCATCGATCTGTGGGTCGAAAAGGGGCCGCAGATATCCTCGAGCTCGCCGTTCTTTTCCAGCCCGATGACGATGTCCGGTGCAAGGAGGTCGAGCTTGTAGGTTTTGAGCACGATGGCGGGGGGGGAGGAGATGAACCCGGATGTGTCCGCCACAACCCTGTCGCAGGACAAAAGGGCCCGGTCGGCGATGATTTTTGCCCCGGCAAGACAGGGCAGGAGGTTTCCCTCCGGTGAGAGGGTACCGGTGAAGTACATATCTTGTATTTCCACGGCGTCCCAGCCTTGAAACTC
>JBFFNJ010000326.1:0-2133 GCA_041563215.1 Candidatus Deferrimicrobia bacterium
AAATCGTAAATCGATGCGTCGATGGTAAAGGTGGACCTTGTCTTCGTGAATTGCACCCGACTGCTCCATCCCGGGCCGGCCTGACTCCCGGTCTCCCCTCGAGAATTCGTATATTATAGATGCACGGGAATCGAGTCCTTTTCTCGTTTCATTTTATAATGTAGGAGCGTGCCTCCTCTATGCAACCGGGGAGTACCGGGGGAGAACCCATGGCAGGGCTCATGGCCCTGCTTTCCTATAACCTTCAAAGGGACGGCAGAGGGAAAAAGACACGGGGGAAAAAAGGAAATATGGGTCACCCGAGGCGAAATTTGCTGCTATCGTAAATACTTTGGAATGCCTGCCTTCGGAGAATCCCGGACTCTCTGATCGCGCGGGGGCCGATCAGGGGGGAGACCATGGAAACACGGTCGGTGGGAGGAAAACCCCGCAAGCGCAATAAGGCGGATAATTTTATAGACCGAGAGAATATGCCATGGAACCTATAGGTCCGAGACGAAGATCCGTTTCGCGGGAGAGAAGGCAGCCCATCGAGGAGGTCAAATCCCCCTTTTCCCTTTCCGAGGAGCCCCCTCCGAAAAAGAGATCGATCAAAGGAAAAATCTTTCTTGTCGGGACCGCCATCCCTCTTCTGGTTGCCGCAGCCTTTCTGGGAGCCCTCTACCTGCAAGGCGGGAAACTGATCTACGCAAAGGTGTACCCTCCTCTTCTGTTCAAGCAGGTTGTGGATGGAAAAACGATGGACCGGGTGATGGAGTTCCTGGGGCCGCCCAACAGGTTGGGGGCGGACGGAAACCTCAAGGAGTGGATCTACGAACCGGGAAGCTTCGATTTTTCCCTCTACCCCTTCCTTCCATGGAAAACGCCGATCATGAACGGGAAGATCGTTCGTGACATCCCTTCGGGCAAATTTCCCCGGAGGATCCTGGTTCGGTTCGATTACGTCAAGGAGGTTCTCCAAGAGAAAGAGGGGGCACCTCGGTCGCGGGGCAAAAACCCGGACCTCGCAGCGAATGTCCAGATCGAATACTGAGGGAGTAAAACCCGAGAAGCCCCATCATCTATGTTGTTGGAAGGCGCGTGTGTTCGGTCAGGCCATTATTTCTGGTTTTCGGGAGTGGCCCTTACCATCGTTCATGGCCTATTAGCGGGAACCCCCTCCCAGAATATATCTTTTTGTGGGGATTTCGATCCTGTTCCTTATGCCGACAACCCATTGATAGTAAGAGGGTATTAGATCGTCCTGATCCGAACAAATGAGAGGCCGCTTCCGATTGGACCGGAGAAGTCTCGTTAATGCAGTGTCAGGCAGTACGATTAATCATTTTCTGGGTATTTTAATATAAATCATTCCCAATTCGACCGCCAGGATCAACAGTAACACCGAATTAAAATCTGCTTTCATAAGTTCATCCTCCTCCTTCGTTGTGTTTTGAGATTCCATATGAATAACATTTTTATATCATATCGTCGTCAATAACATATAACTTTAACCCTTTAATATTTTTATCCCGTGATGTTATCTCTCTATCCTTGCCTTTTCCAACCCGGACAATCCTTCACGCGAAATTCGACGCCTTCTTCAACACCTCTTCCCGGAGGTGGTCTATCGTTATGTCATCCCTTGCGAATTGTGGGTGAGCAATCTCTAGAGCGTGAAAGGGGGGCATCCCTCCCTTGCATTCTGCAGCATCCAAAAAGTTGGGCGGTTAGGGTGCGTAAGGTGCGCAAAGCGCGAAGTCCATGAATCGCCCACCTCTCATGATTCCTGAATTCGTAATCGTGTTCCTGAGACTGTGAACTTCTTTACCCCAGACCCGGTAGATAGAAATTGTTCCTACTCCCTCGGGTATTTCATGTACGTAATTGCCCATAATGGGCAATTGTTTTTGTATATCGAGATACCGCTTCGGAAAATTGTTACTCAAGAAGAAGCTCGGGAAGGGAAACCCGTTACATATTAAATGCTTACATTGTGATTTGTTTTGGACTGATTCTTGCTAATCTCCAAACAGAAAGATAGACGTGTTGCAGGGCGAAGGGTAACCCTGCGAAACAGAGAAATGAAACGTCTTGGAAAAATACATATGGGAGAGGAAGATGGACCAAATTATTTCGATTTCCAATAAAATG
>JBFFNJ010000327.1:0-2098 GCA_041563215.1 Candidatus Deferrimicrobia bacterium
AGGAGAAAGGAGGAAGTCGTAAAACAACCACTCTCTCCTTACTCCTTCCTATATTGAGAACTCTAAACTCTAAACGCTAAACTGTTTTTACTCCGCATTCCGCATTCCGCATTACCATTTTAGAAGTGTGGCTGTTGGCACCATGCTCTATCGGCAAGATGGTAGTCCCGGGTCCAGTGTCCCGGGTTCCGAGAAATCGGTTTCGCGGTTCGCGTTGGTTGTTCATTCCGCATTCCGAAATCCGCATTCCGCATTACCATGCTTTCCTGTACCTCGTACCCTGCCATTGAACAACAGTGCAGTTTCTGGTTTAATCGGAAACGGTTATTTCAGAATGCTCTCCTTCAGCCCGCTGTCGGCGGGGTACTTCCCGAACCAGATCTTAAAGAGGGCCTCCATGAAGTCCTTCCCCTCGATGGTGCCCCTGACCTCCCCTTTAATCGACACTTCCGTCCCCGCGCCGGGCACGTAGGTCATGACCACCTCCTCCCCCTTCCTGACGCTGCCATCGAAAAATGCGTTGAATGCATCGATCCGCTCCTTCAGGGCGGGGAGGGAGTCCTTCGAGTTCTTCTCGAAGCCGTCGTTCCACCCGTCGACGAGCTTCTCTCTGCTCACCTCCTTGTAGAGGAAGTGCATGACCATCCTCTTTGCCTGGTCCGAGCCGGTAACCTCAGCCGCGTCCTTTGACGGGCTCTCCATGTAGAGCCCCCCCACGTAGACCTTCACCCTGAAGATGGTCTTCGTCCTCACCCCGCCGCCGACCAGGGCAAGGGTCTTTCCCGACACGGCCGCGGTATCCGGGAGGGCAACCCCCGCCACGTCGAGGCCGTAGGCGGGGACGCTCACGACAACGGCGAGAAGAAAAGCAACCACCCATGGACTCCGTTTCATCTTCGACTCCTCCGGTATTTTTACCCATACTCTACCTTGATAGGGAGGGTTTTGGAAGGGGCTTTCGCCGAGACTCGGCAGAAAGGGAGGGGCCGTATGATGGGCCGATGGCCCCGGCCGGTTCAACGAGAGCGACTGTTCGAGGACATGGATTCAGGGTGGTTCCGTCAAAAACAGTATCGGCAGAGAAGGTATACTGCGATCGCAAAGACGATCAGGCTCAGAACCATCCAGCGCGTGACGGCGTGCCAGCGGCACATCAGCCACCTCCCTTTCTCCCAACTCTGCGGGCACATAAGGAGAAGCAAGTTTCGCGCCCGGCTCCGTCAAGGGGAGGATCCCCTTTTGATAGAAAGGATTACGTGGTTTTTCACCACGTTTGTTGAACAAAAAAACGGTGAAATCGCCGGAAAACGTCGGGCAAATTACCGGTTTTGGAAGGTTCCTGATGGGTCTCATTTTTCCTGTTTACAGAAGAAACCGGCAAATAAAGAGTTTTGCTGAGGGCGGAACAGCTGAGAAGGGGGAATGAAAATTGCTTTTAGGAGCACTTATCATTTGCGAGGGAATGCGATTTGATGGCGGTGAATCTGAAAATCCACGTTGCAAGACATAGTATGTTTTTTTCCCCGGGTTTTGGGGTGTGGCCCTTTGAGCTGCCCGTTGAAAGGTGCATGAAATTGTTCTATAAAGAAAAACGAAAAGAAAGATAAGGAAGGGACACAGTTTGATTCGTTTTACTTTAATCCTCATCTACGTGATGTTTTTTTTATCGGGTGCAGCAGCACTTATGTACGAGGTGGTATGGGTCCGTTCCCTGAGCCTGGTCTTTGGGGGAACCCACCTGGCGGTTGCCACGGTGCTTTCCGTTTTCATGGGAGGCCTCGCGCTGGGCAGTGTCATCATCGGCAAACGCGTCGACAGGATGAAGAAACCGTTGAGGATTTACGGGTTCCTCGAGATCGGTATCGCCCTGTCTGCCGGGATGTTCATTATTTTAATGAAAATATATCCCACTATTTATTTCTATTTGGCCGGGGGGGAAACAAGCTCGAAGCTTTATCTTTCATGCATCCGTGTTTTGTTTGCAGCGCTAGCAATGATCGTCCCCACGACCCTCATGGGTGGTACGCTTCCCGTTCTGACGAGGTTTGTGTCGAGGCATCCGAAGAGTCTCGGGATCCACCTGTCTTTCCTTTACGGC
>JBFFNJ010000328.1:0-2074 GCA_041563215.1 Candidatus Deferrimicrobia bacterium
AGCGATCGTCTGACCGTGATAGGCGATTGCGACATTCGAAAGCGTCCTGTTTCCGAATCTCTCTTCGATAAAACCTGCGATTTTCACGCCGACAAAGTTCCCGTGGGCAGCATGGAACCTGAGATACTCTTTTTTTGACATTTCGCGTTTTTCCTGAAACCGAATGATCTCCTCATGGAGATGCCGGGGAAAGGGATAGGAGGCGCTCGCGAGGGCTGCCCAATCGGGATTCCTGCCGCCGGAAAAGGAAAGGAGGGAGATGTCCACACCGTCGCCGGAGGTGCCCGTCATAACGCCGGCCATGAGTATCTTTCTTTCCCTCATATCCTGGATATCTCCACGCGATCTCCCCCGTGTAAACCCAGTTTGGAGGAGGCATCACCCCGGTTGATGCAGATCTCTATCCTTTCAAAGCTGCCGGGCACAAGTGCCGGCATGCCCCCCGCCACATCAGCGAAGGTGCCAGCGGCAACCGCTTTCAACCCGTTTATCAGAAACTCCCTCTTTTCTCCGGCAAAAGAGCGAAACGTTGACGACTCGATGCTCGTCACGAGGTTGCCGAATGTATCTGCAAAGAGCACCGTTCCCTCGATCGTGTCACCGGACCATACCTGCCCGGGAAGATCGGTCTGTTTCATCCCTTCAACCCTTTCGCCTATTTTTTCCGGTGCCACGCCCAGGGACAGGTGGGATGCCACGGGAGCAAAGATATCCCGTCCGTGAAACGTGTCACAGCCCGTCTGGAAGGTGTAATCTCCGGGAAAAATCTTATACGCAGCCACGATCCCGTCCCTGGCGGCAGCAGGGTACATGATCCCGTTGTCGGGACCAACGAGGGCATACCTCTTCGTCACGACGATCAGCGCTTCTCTTTCCCCCCCAACACCGGGATCCACGACGGAGAGAAATATCGACCCCTCGGGAAACCAGGGGAGCGAAGAATAGAGGAAAAAGGCACCCAGGGTCACATCGAAGGGGGGGACCGAGTGGGTCAGGTCGACAATGTGAACACGGGGGTGTATTCCATGAATTACCCCACTGACAATTCCCGGATAGAGAGAGTCAGATCCAAAGTCAGAAAGAAAAACGATAAGGTTACTACTTCTCTTAAGCTTCATCTTCGACCAGGGCCGCAACGAGAAGGGGTATCAATATTTCGTGATGGCCAACCAGATAGACTCCCCTGCCGCCATCACTGGTCGGCCTCTTTACCACGTTCTCCCACACCCTGTAATGCCTGTTGAAGTCGAGCGCGGCGGTCGTTATGTTCTTCAGAGGGCAGCCCAGGTTCCTTGCGAGGGAAACCGATTTGAGGAAGACTTCAGGAAGTATCACCGCCGATCCTATGTTCACATACACCCCTTCATCCATTCCCATCACAACTTCGGTAAAAGCGTGAAAATCCCGGAGAGACCCTGCGCCGATAGACTCGCCATCGGCTTCCGGGTGCATGTGGTTTATATCGCTCCCCAAAGCCACATGGGCCGAGAGACCCACGCCCATTGCCACGCAGGAGGCAAGGACGCTCGGGCCCGCCGGTGGCGAAAATGCATCCCTGATCCTCGAAGCTACCGCGTGGGCCAGCCCCTCGCCGTTCACGACTCCTTCCCGAATCGCCCTGTTCAAAAACAGAGACGTCTCTTGCGCCATGCCGAAACTCCCGTCCCGGATCTGTTCGGCAACATCCTCAGATGTGAGCCCCGCCATGGTAAGCTCAACGTCGTGCACGAGAAAGGCACCCGTTACCGCAACGTGATCGATGAGCTTGTTCTCGAGAAGCTGGATGATCAAAGAGGAGAGTCCCACCTTCAACACGTGGGCACCGAACCCGACAACGACCTTCTTCCCCCTTTTCTTTGCATGCTTGACGCTTCTGACGATGAAGTGGAACTCCTCCCCGCCGAGAATCGGGGGAATGGAGCGCAGAAAGCGAGCAAAAGTGGATCCTTTCTCGTACTTCCCCACAAAGTCCTCCACACTTACCTTGCTCCTTCTCTCATGAATCGAGTGTCGCCTGAGCTTTGTCAAATCCAGCGTCATCTCAGTCTTTCCTGTTGAATTTCTTAAAGAGCAT
>JBFFNJ010000329.1:0-2012 GCA_041563215.1 Candidatus Deferrimicrobia bacterium
ATGTGAGAGAGGATTTCGACCGGCTTGTCCACGCCCTGCACTTCGCAGCTATGGCCGGGCACGTTACTCCGGAAGGCGAGGCCTCCGGGGACATCTTCGAGCTCCTGAAGAACTCTCTCGACCAGCTTTCCCGACCCGTCAAAAAGCCCCGCAGCCTGGCTTACATAGAGCTGCCTGCCGAACCATGCACGCGCGCCCAGAGACCTGAGCACGGGGAGCCAGGCCGTCTGGGAAAATCGCGTCCCCCCCTGCCCGGGCGTTGCCCCGACGATCCCCACCGGCCTGTTGGCAAACACCCAGGGGATATCCTCGGGGGGCCTCGAGAGCCAGTCGAAGGCATTTTTAAGGACTCCGGGAATCGAACTGTTGTACTCCGGTGTGGCCAGAAGGAGTCCATCGGCACCCGCTATCCGCTCCTTGAGCTTCACAACCGCTTCGGGGATCCCGATCTCCTTTTCCATATCCCCGTCGTAAAGGGGGATTCCCCTGATGCTCGCAATTTCCAGGACGCAGTCCTTCGGGGACACGTCGGCGGCGGCAAGCAAGAGAGCCGTGTTGAAGGAACCTTTCCGGAGGCTTCCCGAAATTCCCACTATCTTGATCATCTCCTCCTCCCTCTGTGGTTTTCTTGCTTCTACCTTCTCATTATACCCGGGGAAAAGGGATCCGAAACAGCCTCACGGGAAATTTTGCCCGGGATACGGCGAATCTCTTTTCATTTGATGGGTGCCGAAGAAACCCTTATTTCAAAGCATCAGGCAGGACGGTTTCACTGTCCTGATTACCGGCGGGGGTCCGGGCTCGGCAAAGACAACCGGCGCAGACTGAAATGCACCGGCGGGGCGAAATCGCTCAGTGACGGGGCGTATCTCGAAAAAACCACCGCGGAAAAACTTTCCGCGTCAGAGACAGGTTTTAGACGGGGGCCCCAAGTTCCCCCTCGATGTCTCTTTTCAGCTGGCAGTTCCCGCAGTCGACCGTCACCCTCTTTATCGGCTTATCGAGGAAGAAATAGCGTTTTTCGCAAAATCCGTAGTCCTCACAGCCACTGCACTTCCAGAGATGCTCCGACCTTGCAAGGTCGAAACAGCCCAGAGGAACGTGGCAGACGTCACAGACGGCTACGGTCTGCCCCTTCGTGCTTCCCAGGGTGTCCATCAACGGCTCCTGTCGATAATACGTCCTTTTATATACTACGCTGATTTTCCCTGTTTTATTACACCGCACATATTCTGGGATAGTACCATACTCCCCGATGGGAAGTGAGAAAATAATTTCAGCAGATTACAGCCGTGGCGCAGGGCCTGCGCTACTCGATATCAACGAGGATCTCGTTTCTCCTGAGGAAGGGAAGCGTCCAGGGGGGGTTGTAATAGGCGGCGCGGAAGGTTGATGTTGCCCTGTATCCGTCCCGTGCCAGGTGCTCTTCCAGCGTTTTTTTCTTCTCTTTTACCCTTTTCTCCGTGGCGTACCAGGAGAAGCGGTGTGCCGCAACCTTCCTTCCCTCCACCTCCCGGAAGCTGATGCGGGCGTTGCCCGGCCGGGGAAGCGTATCGATGCGGTAGGCAAGGGGCATAACGAAGGCGACCACGTATACCTCCCCGTCCCCCTCGAGGATAACCGGCGCGGTCATGGGAATCTTTTCGGGCCCCTGCGGTTTTTTCCGGGTCACGGGAGCCGTCATCTCCATTTTCTCCCGGGCCGCGTTGTTTCCATCGATGTAATCGAAGAGGATCCGGAACCCGCCGTAGAGCGCTTCACGGTGCGTCCCGGTTACCGTAACCTCGGCAACGACATATTTCGCGTACTCGCGCACCTCGTAGCCATCCTCTTCGCTGAGGACTATGTAACCGGGTTCCGGGACCTTGGCGGCGCAGGCGGCGACGGCAATGGGGAGCGCCAGGAGAAAACAATATACCTCCTTACCCGCAACCATACGACCCTCCTCTGGGTCTCCATTATGAGATGGTTTCCGAACCTGCGCGGTTCCAGGCCCGCCTCGGCGGTAAAAA
>JBFFNJ010000330.1:0-2006 GCA_041563215.1 Candidatus Deferrimicrobia bacterium
GATTCTCGGCGGACGTGTTTATACTGCCCCAGAGCTTTTTGATATGGGCGTCGTTGATGTTCTTGCCGAGAAAGGAGAAGGGGAGACCGTGGTGTACGAATACATCAAATCCCACCGGCGAAAAATGAACGCTGTTCAGTCAATGATCAAGGTCCGACAGCACTGTTATCCGATATCCTATAAGGAATTGATTAATGTCGCGGATATCTGGGTTGATGCTGCATTGCGACTGGATCAGAAAAATCTAAGGTTGATGGAACGGTTGGTGAGAGCCCAGGACAGGCTTTCGGAGGAATCAGCGGTTTCGGAAAATTTCGGGGGAGGTTACGCCTGAGGTCCTCCTCCCCTCTGCCTGATGCACGAACATCTGCAGCGCAGCCCGTACCCGGTCGAACTCCTCTTTGAGAACCTGCACGTAATGTGTTCCCTCTTCCACCAGACCCGCAGGCCCGATATGGGACATTCGGTTACACAACTCCATCATGGCGTTCGCACCGATCTGCCCTGCACTTCCCTTCAGGGCATGAGCGAGCTCGGAAACGAGTACGTAGTTCTTGGCCACCATGGCCTTCTCGATGCTGTCGATCTTCTGCTCCCCGGTCTTCAGAAAGATCTGGGTCAGGTTCTCTAAAAATTCCTCATTTCCTCCGAGGGCGGCCAGCTCGTCGAACGTGGCAGGGTCGATGACATCGCCTCTCCGGTCCTGTCCCGACTCGTGAATCCCTGCGGTGGGCGTTTTCGCTGTCGTGGAAACGCCATGCACCGTTCTCCCCGTCGGGGCCAGTGAGTCGAGGAGTTCGAGGAGCTTCTTCATCTCCACCGGCTTCGTCAGGTAGTCATCGAAACCGGCTTCCTCGCATGCTTTTCTCGATTCCTGCGTCACGTCAGCGGTCAGGGCCACCAGGGGGGGCTGGGAAGGTCCGTTCAGGGTGAAACGGCATATCTTGGCGGTTTCCAGCCCTCCCATGACGGGCATGTGCAGGTCAAGCAGCACGAGGTCGAACTTCTCCTTTTCCATGGCGTCGAGGGCCTGTTCGCCGTTTTCCACCAGATGCGGACGGTGCCCGGCCCGCTCGAGGATCTTGGAGATCACCTTCTGGTTCGTCAGGTTATCCTCCGCGACGAGGACGCGGAGTCCACGGCGTTCTTCCTCCTTTTTCTTCCGGTACCGGTTGGCCAGACTCGGAACGCTTTCGGCCTCCCCCTTCACCGGTCGGACGAAGTGTACGGCGTTGAACAGGAGCGTCTTGTCGAGGGAGGCGTCAACGGCCGCGGCGAACCCGTGTTTCCTGATGACGGAAAGATCCGGCTCGTTCTTCTCCTTGCTCGCGAGGATCAACTGTACATCCTGGATCATCCGGACGGACGTAAGTGCTTTGCCGAGTTCTCTCGGATCCATGTCGAGATCTTTCTCGACGATGATGGCGATCTGGTAGGGAACGACATCGTTTGCGGCCGAGATGAGAGGGGAGAATGCCTTGGCGGCTTTGTCGACGATTACCGCGTTGACGCCCCAGGATGACAGGTGACCCTTGAGAATATCCGAGCTGTTTGCGTCGGAGGAAACAACGAGGACGCGGCTGCCGCTCAGCGCACTGATTCCGGTTGCCTGGTAGACCAGCGGGGATTGTTTTTCCAAATCCAGAGTGAACCAGAAAGTGGTTCCCTTCCCCGGTTCGCTATGCAACCCGATTTCCCCTCCCATAAGTTCCACGAGCTGCTTTGCGATGGTCGTGCCCAAACCCGTGCCTCCGTATCGCCGGGTAATCGAATCGTCCGCCTGGGTGAAGCGTTCGAAGATGCGCGCCTGGGCTTCGTTGGAAATGCCGATCCCTGTGTCCGACACCTCGATCCGGAGGGAAACGTTCGTTGGTGTTTCCCGGATCTGCTCGGCACGCAAGTGAATCTCGCCCTCCTCGGTGAACTTGACGGCGTTGCTCAACATGTTGAGAAGAACCTGGCGAACCAGAAGAGGATCACCCCGCAGCAGGAAAGGGATTCGGGAA
>JBFFNJ010000331.1:0-1999 GCA_041563215.1 Candidatus Deferrimicrobia bacterium
AAATAAACGGCAAGGTTGCGGGTGGAATTCAGATAAGGGGCACGTTCCCGGATGTGGAGGTGTCGGGTCAGGGATTAGGTAAGGATATATTCATCAAATTCGTTGGATTCAAGCACCCCTTGGAGGATGCAACGGTAGGTCTGACATTCTTCAAGGACAGGATACTGTTCGACTCGATCAGCGCCACGTTGGGGGGTGGAGAGCTCGAGGGTTCCGGTGAGGTAAACATCCTAAAGGATGTCCCGGTAAATCTTTCCTTTAACGCGGACTTCTATGGTGTCAACCTTGCGTATCCGTCTGAGTTGCCCTCGAGACTTGACGGAGCAATCGAGTTGCTGGGACCGGTGACCGGATTGTTTTTACGGGGAGAGATTTACGTTGACAGGGCTGTCTACACGGAGCCGATTTATCCGGAGGAATTTCTCGTTGATGTGAAAAAGAACATTGAAAAGTTCAATGCCCCCGTTGGAAAAGCCTTTGCAATAAATCTGGATATAGAATGTATTTCCGACGGGACCATATTTATCAAGAATAATATTGCAGAAGCCATTGCCGGAGGGAGTTTCCGTTTGCTCGGGGACACTACCCGGCCAGTGATTATCGGCACCTTCGAAGCGATCGAGGGAGAGGTCGAGTTTAGGGGAACAGAGTATACCATCGAAAGGCTTATCGTGGATTTTGACAACCCCCTCTCCAACAACCCAAACATCGATGCCTTCTCGAGGGCAGAAAAAGGAGAGTACACTATTTTTGTGGAAGTCACGGGGAGACTCGATGACTATCTGGTTGAGCTCTATTCTGAGCCTCCTCTCTCCAAGAATGATATTGTCAGCCTCCTTTCTCTTGGAGTCACCACAGAGGAGTATGCTGAGAACGGATCGTCGGTTACAACGGCAGGCCTCGCAACCGTTGCCCTTTCTCCACTCAAGACTCAGATTGAAGAGGGGATCAGGACGTTTACCGGCTTCGAGAGATTTTCTGTTGAGTCGAACTACTCACCTACCACGGGCGTAGTAGAGCCTACGGTCGTAATAGGAAAGACACTGGGAGACCGTTTTTCGATCGATTTTTCCACATCCCTGGTGGGAACGGGCAGAACGAATGTTATAGGCGAATTCCGTCTCATCAAGGACCTCTATTTCAGGGGTGACTGGGCGGGCGGGGGCACCGCCAGTGAGGGGGACGTGGGGGGTGAGTTGCGGGTCAAGAAACGTTTTCACGGCCTCATGGAATTAGGCGAAAAACTGTTTGGCGGTGAGCACTGGTGAGGTGGAAGAAGGTTCGACTTCTCATACCAGTTGTTTCCGCATTGATGTTGTTTTTTTCCGGCAATCCTGCTCTCTCATCCGAGAACATCCTGGGTAAGAGGGCGAGAAGCATAAAATTTGCCGTAGATTCCCCCTTTGAAATTTCCTATCTGGAGCTAGCAACGCTCATTGCGATCAGGCAGGGCCAAATCATAACGGAAGAGAACCTGAGAAAATCACTGAGCGGTTTGAACTCGAAGGGCATCTTCAAGAGGATATCTGTCTTTGGTGAATCCGATGGGGATGAGGCAGATATGGTTTTTTTCCTCGAGCCATCTGTTTCGATTGCATCAATCCAGGTAAAGGGAATGAAATATTTCTCCGGGAAAGAAGTCATCGCAAAATTAAGGCTGAGGGAAGGAAAGCTGCTCACGAAAGTAGAGGCGGAGGATCTGAAGAAAAGTCTGGAAAACCTCTACAGGGAGAATGGATTTTTTAAAACGGAGGCAGATGTCAAGATTGCCTGCAGCATGCAAGATGGAAGAGGACAAGTCGCTATCCAGGTCAACGAGGGTGACAGGCCGATATTGGACTTTGCTGATATTCGCGGAAACGAAAACATGAGCGATGAAGAGGTGATGAAGAGACTCGGCATTATAACCGGCCAGTCGGTAAACCTCAAAAAAATCCGGGAGAAAGTGGGCAAGCTCATAAACGCATACAAGAAACGTGGTTTTCTCCTGGCGAGAATA
>JBFFNJ010000332.1:0-1962 GCA_041563215.1 Candidatus Deferrimicrobia bacterium
AGGCGGGAACATTGAGATAACCCTGCAACGAGGGTGCAGGCGAAACCTCGAGGAAATCCTGGAATTTTTTCGTGTCTAGGCGCTTTCCCTCAGCCTCCCTATTGCCTCCCCGATTTGCCGCTGGTGGACCCGCTCGTGGTCCACGAGGAAAGAGAACCATTCGTACATGTTGCATTCGCCGAAGAAGGGATGCTCCATCGTCCTGCTGGTGGGATCAACCGACGACAGAAGTTCCAGGGTCTCGCGGGTCGACTCCCGCAGCTCGACGAGTTCTGTGAGCGCCTCATCCGCCGATACCGTGTCGGGGGGTGTAACCACCTGCGGGCAGATGAGTTTTCCCGGTGGCTGCTTGGGGCTTTTGAACGTGACGGATGATTCATCTTCGGGGTAGGCGGGCAGGGGCACGTCGGATTTTTTGATCAGTCTGCTCACCACTTTGATCGAGCCGAGTTCCGAGAGGGCGAGGTGCTTGAGGAGCTGGGCTATCGACCACTCGTTGCCGGTTTTTTTCTCCAGGTCATCCTTTTCCAGGCCCTCGACGATCGCGAGGGTTTCCTTCCTCACTTCCTGAAGCTCGTCGAAGAGTTTGCCTATCATACTCTTCATCGTAGTTACCTCCGATACCTATATAAATAAGATAACAGAATTTAGCTTTTCTGTTGGTTTTTTAACAGACAGGAAGGAGGAATGAGTTGATCATGCTCTCCCCAGGAAAAAGTTGCGTTCCCGCGTGCCTCTTCGCAGTTCGCGGGGAAAGATATCGCGAGAGAGCCCTTACCCCGCTGGCTTACAGGCCGAGCTTCTCCGATGCTTCAGACGGGGAGACCCCGAGGAGGAGGACCCTTTTCCTTCGGGCATTTTTCCCCTGGATGATCAAAACGTCCCTTTTCGGCAGGCCGATGATCTTTGCAAGAAACCCCCGCAGTTCCTCGTTGGCCCTGTTGTCGGCGGGGGGTGCGGAAATCCTGATCTTCAGGTGATCGGCCATGGTCCCCGTTATTTCCGTCCGCTGGCCCCTTGGCTGGACGAGAAGGTTCAGGACAACTCCCTCTTTTCTCTCCTCGATGATCATGCCGGAGACGGCCTCACATGAACTGTAGGGAGAATTTGGCGATGACGGGAACCAGGGAGTTCTGCAGGAAGTAGATGATGAGGAGCACGATGATGGGAGAGAAATCGAACCCGCCGTATACGAGGGGGATGTTTCTCCTGAACCAGTTCAAAACGGGGTCGGTTATGCTGTATAAAGCCCTCACGATAGGGTTGTAGGGGTCCGGGTTCACCCACGATATGACGGCGCGGATGATGATCAGCCACATGTATATGTTCAGGGCCACGCTCAGCACTTTTGCCAGAGCGTTGAGAAAATATCCGAATACGTACATCGGGTTTACCTCATTCCATCGATTTTGCTTTCAAATATGACGCGCGGATCGCCTCGATGGCGAGTCCCCGGAAGCCGCCTCGCTCCAGCACCGACACGCCTTCGGCAGTTGTCCCCCCCGGGGACATGACCATTTCCTTCAGCTGCTCGGGGTGGATCCCTGTTTCCCTGACCAGCGCCGCCGATCCCTCCACCATCGCTGCGGCGAATTGCAGGGCAAGGTCCCGCGGCATTCCGCACCTGACTCCCCCGTCGGCCAGCGCCTCTATGAAAATGAAGATGAAAGCGGGTCCCGATCCGGTAAATCCGGTGACGACGTCTATCATCTCCTCGCTGTCGAAGAATGCGGCTTCTCCCAGCGAGGAGAATATCTTCAGGGCGAATGCTTTCGCCTCGTCTCCTGCGCCGGCCGATGCGAAGAGCCCGGTTACCCCCTTGCCCACGAGGCACGGCGTGTTGGGCATCGCCCGGATCACCCGTATCCCGCTGCCGAGGGCTGCCGTGAGATCGCCCACTTTTTTCCCGGCGAGGATCGATATGACGGTCTGCCCGTCATTCAGCTTGCCCCCGATCTCTTC
>JBFFNJ010000333.1:0-1931 GCA_041563215.1 Candidatus Deferrimicrobia bacterium
CAGAAAAGGGAGGAAAAGGCTTTCAGGGAGGGAGATTTCATCGACGGGAACACGCGCCTGCTCACCATCGAGAGGAATTCGGCAATCCTTTTGGTCGGCGGCAAGAAGGTGGCGCTCAAGGTAATGCCAGAGGAACAAACGGCATCGCAAAAAAGTGTGAGCACCGAAAGGCCCCGGCCCACGCGGCGGATACCGAGCACGGCAGAGGAGGGGCCGCAAAACGCAGATCTGAAGATATCGAAAATTGACGATTTTACCTATGCTGTCGACGAGTCTTCCGTTGATTACCTGACGGAAAACATAAACAAGGTCATCACCCAGGTCAGGATCATCCCCTACTTTGAGTCGGGGGAGGCCGCAGGGTTCAGGTTCGCAGCCATAAGGCCGGGAAGCGTATTTTCCGACCTCGGGTTCACTTCTGGGGACGTGATCAAACAGATAAACGGGGTGCCTTTGACATCTCCCGAAAAAATATATACTATCTTTCAGAATTTAAAGGACGAGCAGAGCATCCAGGTGGACATATTGAGGAGAGGGCAGAAAAAGACCATGGGATACGAAATCAGGTAAGGGAGCCCGGTATGGCCAGAAGGGGGGGGAAAATAGTGTTCGTGGTTCCTGTTCTGTTCTTGCTGGTCGCTGCAAGCCCGCATTTCGCCCCGGCTGACCTTGAAGAGGGCAAGATCGAACTGTCGAGCAACCCCGTCAAAATAACGACGACCCGCGATGCCTACTACCTGCAGGTGGGCATATTTTCCGTCGACAGAAACGCGGAAAACATAAAAAACACCCTGGATAACGAGGGAATGGCCGTGACGGTCGAAATCATCGAAAACAGCAGAGGGGAGCCACTGAAGAAGGTCCTGGTGGGCCCATTCGATACGGGCATCGATGCGGAGAGAGGTATGGACCGGGTAAGGGAGATAACGGGCCTCGAGCCCCTGGTGATCAGGAGGGGGGCTGACTACGAGGTTCGTGATTCCCCGGGAGTCCCCGAGCCGGCCCTGCCCGGGGTTGTCGAAGGGCAACCGCCGGGGGTCGAAGAAAAAGAGCCGCCCCCGGAAATGGAGGAAGAGAAAGCCCCCTTGCCCGAAACCCCGGTGATAGCCGAAGAACAGGATCGGGAGGAGCAGGTTGCCGGCGCCCGGAAGCCAAAAACTCTTGAAAAGCCGCAACCGCAGGTAACGGAAGAGCCCGGGGGAGCCTCCCTAAAAGAGGAGAAACCGCCGGCCCTGGAGGCGGAAAAGCCGGTCACCACCCCGGTAAAAGAAAAAGCGGAACCGGCCAAAAAAAAGGGACCCGGGATTTCCCTCGACTTCACGGACGTAGACATATCTGTCCTGATCAAGTTCATCAGCGAGGTGACGGGGAAGAACTTTATCTACGATGAGAAGGTCCGGGGAAATATCACGATCATATCCCCGAAGAAGATCTCGCAGGAAGAAATGTACCGGGTTTTCCTCTCGGTCCTCCAGGTAAAGGGTTTCACCACCGTCGAGCAGGGGAACATCGTCAAGATCATCCCCTCCCGGGAGGCGAAACAGGAAGGCCTGAAGACCTTTACCCGCAAACGCTTCGAGGTAACCGACGAGTTCATCACCCAGTTGATACCCCTCAAGTATATCGATGCGAAAGATGCCTCGCCCCTTCTCACCCCCCTGATCTCCAAAGAGGGCCTCCTGACATTTTACGGTCCCTCCAACACCCTGATCATCATAGACAGGGGATCGAACATTGCGCGAATAGCAGATATTCTCTCCGAGCTGGACATCGGCACCGCTGCCCAGGTCATCAAGCTGTTCCAGCTCCAGCACGCCCCCTCCGACGATGTGAGCGACATCCTGTCCCAGCTCTACAGGGGATCGGGAGGGCCGGTGACGACGCGCCGGGTCAAGGGAAGGCCCGCACCGAGAGCGGAAGCCGCTCCTGCC
>JBFFNJ010000334.1:0-1900 GCA_041563215.1 Candidatus Deferrimicrobia bacterium
AATGTGAGAAAATGTGAACTGACCCCGAGGGTTTATTCCGGTATCAGGACCAGGTCGAAGGTTCCTTCCGTCCTTCCCTTGATAGGATAGTGCTGGGTCACCAGCGTCCGGTAGCCCTCGGCCGACACCCGGATGTGAATGTGAGGGGGACGGCCGTAGTAGGCCGGCGGGAAGTTGCTCTCGAACCGGTAGGACCCCGACTCATCGGCGAATGTGGTAGCGCGATGATCGTTGTCGTATTTTCCATTGGGCCCCCCCAGCCAGAGCTCGATGCTCGCCCCTTTCAGGGGGGAGCAGTCCACGGATGATAGCACATCCCCGGTAAGGACGTACCCCTCTCCCACCTTCGACCGTTCCGGGGCCCCGGGGGCATAGAAAGGCCCCATAGAGTCGGGCTTGGTTGGCTCGCAGGTTTTCGCATACGCGGGCATGCCGGCAGCGGCAAGAGTGAGGGGTAAGGCCACGATGGCGATAAATATTCTCATTATAATAACATATAGCCTAATAGTTGTTCTGTCAACATTGCTGAACCTTCTTTGCACGCTCCTTGCCGGAGATCATCCTTTTTTCACCGGCGAAAGGGACGCCCGGGAGTAAATGATGGGGGCTGAAGAGTGACCCGCCTTCCAGGCTTTCCCGGCAGAAAAAAACCGGAACCATGAATTCTTATAAGACAAATTCGGCACTTGCAGTTCCTATACCTATAGAAGGCTATCATATCTGGAAGTTTTCGCATCTTTCCACGAGGAGCCGGACTTTTTCCTGACAGAAAGGAACTCTCAGTTCCGACCTTTCCAGGCTGTTTTCAATGATAGAAATAAATTCAAGGCGTTGGCAATTGGCACCGTTTTTGCTGTTTACCTGATTATAAGTGGTTTCTCCTGGAAAAGGGCGGGGAACAAAGGAGTGCCCGTGAAAGGAAGAGGCACACGACACCCGATACCCATCGGGGTATCGCTTTCGTTTTCAGCTGGGAAACCGGGTGGCAGGTTGGCAGCACTCAGATATCGGCCCCCGGCGAAGAGAATCTCATCATTCAAGGGTGGTATTCGATCAGGAGTCAGCTATGAAAAATTGCTCTAAAACCGCCTTCGCGGTTTTACTCATGGGCTTTTTTGTTCTGGCAGTCATGCGATGTGGCGGCGGTGGCGGGGGAGGCGGCGTCGGAGGAGGTTCACCATCCTACTCGGGTGTCACCGATCAGGCGGCCATAACTGCCGGCAACGCGGAAGAGCTGGCTCTCGGCGCGTTTATCGGAGGGAAGACTGCGGGTGGGCCTGGAACAGGGATAACTTCATCAGGGACCTTGGACTCCTATCAAAACCATGTATCGAGCTTAAATTCCCCCTATTCAGCGAGAAACGTCATAAAAAATCTTAAAAGTGTCGTAGATGCCCTTTCTCTTCAAGGGGAAAACGGAGGAATGTCGTTGACGGCCCTTATACCGAGAAGCGGCACGGAACAGGGAGACTGCCAGGGGTCGGTTTCCTACTCCGGCAGCGTCAACGATGTGGCGGGAAGCTTCAATTTCACCTTTGACTTCCGGGGATACTCCGATGACTGCGTGACCTATTTTACCGGCAGTGCGGATGCATCAGGCGTCATCGATCTTTTTTCCCTCGAGATAGCCTCCATGTCCATGCATTTGAACGCGCTATCCGTCACCGGGGGAAGCAATCCGGTCACGTTGGATGGCGACTGGTCATACGACGGTACCGTTTTCCCGATTATCGAGAGAATGGATATCGTCTTGACGGATCAGGGGACGGGAAAAGATTACTGGTTGAACAATTACGAGGTGACTATTACAAATTCGTTTCACCCACCATCCTGCAGCTACGACGTTATTTCCGTGACGGGCAGGTATTACGACCACGACCACGGGTATGTTGATATATCA
>JBFFNJ010000335.1:0-1892 GCA_041563215.1 Candidatus Deferrimicrobia bacterium
CTACGATGTATGGGAGGAAATTTCCAGGGGATACTTAGGCCAAGAAACAGGGAGGAAGTTCAAAGAGCAAAAAGAATGGGGATCAAGAACGTGGATAGAGTCCTGGCCATGGAAGACCTTGCCCGGGGTAATATAATGTTTGCCGCAACGGGCGTCACAGATGGTGAACTGCTCAAAGGGGTGCGATTTTTCAAAGGTGGTGCGAAAACCAGTTCGCTCGTATTGCGTTCCCATCCGAATACAATTCGATATTTGCAAACAACCCACTATGCAATCGACTAAAATAGTATGCAAGAAACCAACAAGGAGCACTCAGGTGCCGCGAATCGACATCGATCAAAAGGTGTGCAAAGGATGCTCCCTCTGCGTCACTTACTGCCCGAACCGGTGCATCGAGATAGGTGCAAGCATAAACGAGCAGGGTTACTACTTCGCCAAATTTACAAAGCCCCAGGAGTGCACAGGATGTTCCATGTGCGGTGAAACCTGCCCGGACGTCGCCATCGAAGTCTGGAGGTGATCTGATGGACGTTCTGTTCCTCAAAGGGAATGAAGCTATTTGCAAGGGCGCGATAAACGCCGGATGCAGATTTTATTACGGCTACCCCATCACACCCCAGAACGATATCCCTGAATACCTGTCTGAACACCTTCCCGGCATGGGAGGCGTTTTTTTGCAGGCCGAGAGCGAGGTGGCAACGATCAACTTCATCATCGGGACGGGAGCGACAGGAAAGCGTGTTATGACTTCATCCTCGGGCCCGGGTATCTCTTTGATGCAAGAGGGTATCTCCTATCTGTGTGGCATGGAGATTCCGGCTGTTATCGTTAATATTTCACGGTCGGGTCCGGGACTCGGCGGTATCAACCCATCTCAGGGAGATTACTTTCAGGCAACCAGGGGCGGAGGGCATGGAGATTACAGGACACCGGTATATGCCCCCCACTCCGTTCAAGAGATGTATGATCTAACGATGAGAGCTTTTGATGTGGCGGACAAGTACCGAAACCCGGCTATGATTCTCGGCGATGCAATTGTCGGGCAGATGAAGGAGCCCTTTTTTGAAAAACCCTATGAGCCTCTTTTTTCGTTCGACCGCTCATGGATCATTGACGGGTGCGCCGGCAGGTCAACGCGGCAGGTATCTTCCCTTTTTTTGAAGGAAAACGCAATCGAAGTCCACAACTGGAAGTTATCGGGTAAATACCGGCAAATGGCAGAAGAGGAAGTTCTTTTTGAGGATTATCATCTCGATGACGCGCAGATTGCTCTCGTTGCCTTTGGTACCGCTGCCCGGGTCGCAAAGACGTCAGTGCAATGGGCCAGAGATAGGGGTATAAAGGTGGGCCTGTTCAGGCCGATCACTCTCTTTCCTTTTCCCGAAAAACAGGTAAGGGATGCAATCTGTGGGGTAGAGAGGGTCATCGTGCTGGAGATGAATACCGGCCAGATGATCGACGACGTGAAGAGATCCTCCTCCGAGCACGGAAAAATAGAGTTTTACGGAAGACCCTGCCAGCTTTTAACGCCGGAAGAGATTTTTGCCGTCATAGAGAAAGCAAACAGGGGAGAAAATGTGGCTAATGGAGACATCTTCTATGAAAAAAGTTTTTGAGCGCCCCAAATCTCTGCGGGAAGTTCGCACCCACTTTTGCCCCGGTTGCCATCACGGAATCATTCACAGGATCCTTTGCGAAACCATCGACACATTAAGTCTCCGGGAAAGGATTATTGGGGTTGCATCCGTTGGATGTTCGGTATTCCTATACAACTATATCGATGTTGACGTCATAGACGCTCCTCACGGGAGGGCAAGCGCTGTCGCCACCGGGGTAAAGCGGTCTATTCCCGAGAGGTTTGTCTTTACCTACCAGGGCGATGGCGACCTGGC
>JBFFNJ010000336.1:0-1878 GCA_041563215.1 Candidatus Deferrimicrobia bacterium
AATGCGGAATGCGGAATGCGGAATGCGGAATGAAAACAGTTCAGAGTTAACCGTTTCCGGTTTACGGTTTATCCAGAGTCCAGAAACGAGTGACCAGAAACTGGATTGATGGGTCAGGGGGACAATGTTCCAGCGGATCAGGGATCGGACAGGAGCCGGTACTTTCTATCCCGAGTCCAGAGTCTCTTTTCCATGGACGTTGAACCATTCTTCCTTATAGCCTTTCTCCCTCTGCCGGTCATATGTCTTTCAGGCGTCTGTTTGCCGGTGATTTGTCTATGGCGTCTCCGAAGGCTATCAGGCACTCGGACAGCACTTTCATCTCTTCTGTCCGGGCGACGGGGATCTTGTCGGTTCCCTGCTGGTCGAGAGCATCCAGCACGTATTTCACCGTTAACGTGTCGGTGCTGAGGGCAGGCTGGTATGCCACCATCCTCTCTTCGTTGACCTGGATCTGGGAAACGACTCCCGCATTGACGAGCTCGAACAGGATCTGCCGCACGAGACGGATGGGGATTTCCAGGGAACGGGAAATATCATCCTCGTCGAGGGGTTTTTCCCCGTTCAGGAAATGGTGTACCAGCAGGTGGACGATTCTCAGGCTCAGCAGATTTTTAAAGGAGTTACTTACATTGAGGCAGTCGGGTTCGAACTCGTAGGTGTCGACGTTTTGATGGGCGAAGGAGAGCTCTCCACCGGAAAGGATGATGATCCAGCTCACCTGCAGCCAGATGAGGAAAAGGGGGAGTGCGGCAAAACTGCCGTAGATTGCGTTGTATTTGGCAACCCCGATTTGCAATTTTATATAGGCGATCTGGAAGATCTGATAGAGGGCCCCGGCTGTTATACCCGCAAGCAACCCTGAGGTGAAGTTGACCTTCCTGTTGGGCATGAAGATGTAAATGAAGGTGAAGAGGATCGAGATCACCATGAAGGGCAATAGCCTCAAAGCGATGAAAATCCCGGTGCTCAGGGGACCCAGGAGCGTGATGCTGTTGACGATTACCTTCACCTTGCTGGCAACCGCGACCGTTATCGCGCTCGACATGACAAAGAGCACGGGGCAGATGAGGATGAGGGAGAGATAATCGCTGATCTTTCTCCCCAGGCTTCTGCCCTTTTTAACGCCCCAGATATCGTTGAATGAGCTTTCGATGCTCGAGAGGACCTTTATGATCGACCAGAAAAGAAGGAGCACGCCGACGCCGGCTATGAGCCCGCCCTGGGTGTTTTCGAGGAGGGCGTGGGCGAACTCTATGACCCGCGAGATGACCTCTTCATGTCCCGCAAGTTTTTCCATCAGCTGTTTTTCAAGAGCCCTCTCGAACCCGAAACCTTTGGAGATTCCGAAGATCATGGCAACGACGGGAACGATAGAAAGGAGGGAATAAAAGGTCAGGGAGGCCGCCCTCAGCTGAGTCCTTTTTTCCGCGAAGCCCCGAAGAGACAGTATGATGATCCGAAGAAGCCTGATCAGGAACCACTTCGAAGTGGTAAGGTCCCTCTCCCGGATTCTCCATATGTCTGTTTTCAGAAACTGGATAATTTCGGATATCTTCATTTCTCTTTATTTTACTCCAATTTTTCGCTCCATATCGAGGCAAGAGAGGGGCAGTGTTCCGGAAGGCCGCGGTGCCCGTCATCCCAAGGGGCAGAAAAAAATAAGGAAAGTGGCGGTAACTCTTCGATGGAAGGATGTGAGGAGTGCGCGTCAAAACGGGACCCGTCAACGGGGATAGAAGGATTCACGGAAGGGGGAAGGGCCATCCGGCCAATCAATGTCTTCTCTTCTCCCTCCCCTTGAACTTGCCCGGAGAAGGTGCAGCGATTACCATAGGTATTAGCGAGATGCGGTTCCCGGAAAAAGAAAGGTCCCAC
>JBFFNJ010000337.1:0-1842 GCA_041563215.1 Candidatus Deferrimicrobia bacterium
CCGCAGCTCACCCGGATGGGACGACATCGTAGTCGAGGGGTGCACTTTCTGGCTCGAGCCCCTGCCCAGCGGCGTCAATGGATTCCCGGCCGGTATCGAGCCGGGCGAAAACGCCATCGACACCAAGACCTACAGCGGCAATGTCTCCAATCAGACCATCCGAGACACGGTTGCCTACGGCTTCCGAGGGGGCCACACAAACGTCGGCATCATGTCGGCCTTCAACCTCAAAGAGAACATCGGTGCCATGCTGGACGGCGTCACGACATTCGACAACGAGGTCGCCTTTCGACTGCGAGGTCCCGATGCCAACGTGACCATCCAGAATGCCCTCGAAACCATCAAGCTGAGGAAAGAGGTTCAGGCGATCCAGGAAAAGTATATCGAGGACAACATCCCCTGCTTCATCAGGGAGAGCAAATCCATACAGAGCGTCATGGAGCTCATAGAGATGGTGGCAAAGAGCCCTGACACGCCCATTCTCATCACCGGAGAGACGGGCACGGGAAAGGAGCTGATCGCCAGTGCCATTCATTACCGGAGCCCCCGTTTCCGGGGTCCCCTGATCACGGTGAACTGTGCGGCCATTCCCGCCGACCTCGTCGAGAGCGAACTCTTCGGGTATGAGAAGGGGGCGTTCACCGGGGCGGTTGAATCGGGGAAAAGGGGACTGATCGAGGAGGCGGAAGACGGGACCCTGTTTCTCGACGAGGTGGGGGATTTGAGCACAGCGGCCCAGGCCAAACTGCTCCGTTTTCTCGATGAGGGTCAGTTCTACCGTGTGGGGGGGACCAAAAAATTGAGCGTCAAGACGCGGGTCATCTCTGCGACCAACAGGGATCTGGGCACCATGGTGAAGAAAGGGCGCTTCAGGAGAGACCTCTTCTACAGGCTGGCGGTGGTCGAAGTGGCGATCCCGTCGCTGAACCAGCGCCGGGAGGATATCGTTCCCCTCGCCCGGCACTTCCTGCTGGAATTCAACGAGAAATTCGGCAAAAAGTTTTCGAGCATATCCCCCGAAGCGGAAAAAGCACTCATTCAACACGACTGGATCGGCAACATCCGCGAGTTGAGAAACGTATTAGAGCGGGGTGTCCTGACCGGTTCGGGAAGAGAGCTCACCCCCGGTGCCCTCGGGCTGGTAAAAAGCGATACGGGGGAAACTACCCGGAAAAAAAGAGAAAAAGCGGGTTACCCTCCTATTCCCCCCGGGGGCGTGGATCTTACCTCCGCCATGGAGGAGTTCGAGAAGTTCTACATGGCGGAGGCCCTGAAAAGGGCGGGAGGGCGAGAAACGGAGGCTGCGAAATTCCTCAAGATGAACTACTCTACCTTCCGGTACCGTAGACGGAAGCTGGGGGTCGAGTAAATTCCCTCTCGAGGACGGAGATCATCTTACCTACCCTGTGCCCGAAAGTATCCGGTTCAATCCCCTTCGGGCTTTTCGAGTCACCATCGATGACGGAGGCTCTCCTGGCAATTTGCCCGAAAGTGGGAAATCTTCCAATAATTGCAAATTTTTCCACCACCTAATGGTAATTTTTGCAGTTATCGATTAGGCAATGCAGGCCCTTCAGGGGACGTGCAAGTGTAAGTATCTGAATTGAAATCCCTTAATATATTTTTGTGAGAAGGCATGATCCTTGTACCCTAATTGGGAAAAGGAGGGGTGTTTTCGCGATATGAAAAGACAACTCTACGAGAGGTTGAAATCCATGACCATTCTCCTCGTCGAGGATGACGAGGTTGTGCGGGATTCCCTCTGTACCTCTTTTGAACAGAGGGGATGGCCGCTTATTTCCTTCGCAACCGGGGAGGAGTGCATAGAAAAGCTGGGGGGCC
>JBFFNJ010000338.1:0-1829 GCA_041563215.1 Candidatus Deferrimicrobia bacterium
GAATATCGGATTCCAGTTGCCGCTCTGTTGCCAACGTTGCCATCAGATTGCCGCATAATGCCGCACTCTGCAAACTGTACCCCATTGAACTTATTGTTTTTTCATAATCCCGATATACTTTCGGATCAGCACCATCACACTGCCGGTACCCCCATTACGGGACAGACGGGAGGATATTCTCCCGATCGCGATGCACTTTCTCATGGATGGCGCGTTCAGGACAAATCGAGCAGCCCCGGAACTTTCCCGGCCCGCAGAGGAAATTCTGTCATCGTACGATTGGCCCGGTAACGTGCGCGAACTCCGCAACGCCATCCAGAGAGCCGTCGTGATGTGCGACGGTCCCTCCCTTGGACCCCGGGATTTTTCCTTTCTCCTGCCAACGGATCCCGTTTCCCCCGAAAGTGTTGCCGACCAATCCCTTTCCCGATGGGAGCAGTCGGAAAAAAACAACATTCTGACCGAGTTGTCCCGGCAGAAAGGGAACAAGACCCGTACTGCCCGGGAACTCGGAATTGCCAAATCCACCTTGTTTGAGAAGCTGAAAAAGTACGGAATCCGCTCGCCGGATTAGAACCGATCTTCGAACCATCGGTCTGAAATTCAAACTCGTTTCGAATTCCCTCCTTCTCTCCACCGATCGTTCCTTACGAAATACCCTTCAATTTCCCCCGCATATTCTTCATCTCTCCGGCATTCGAACGGGAATGCCCCTTGCTCTCCCTTTTCCCGCAAATCCCCAGGCTAAGGAGGGACGCAAGGATGAAAAAAACAGAGAAAGTACCATCGAAACGGCGCGGGCAAGGATTGACGGAATACATCATCATCGTCGCCCTGGTTGCCATCGCGGCGATCGGAATCGTCAACATCTTCGGCAACCAGCTCCGGCATCAGTTTTCCACGATCGTCGCCGCCATGTCGGGAAGATCCATCCAGGTGAAATCCCTCGCGACAAAAGCGAAGCAGCAAACAAATCAGAGAACCCTGAAGGATTATGCCTCGGAAAACCGGTAACCGGAAAGGAGCGGCTGTAATGGAATTTCTATTAGGAGGTACGCTCCTTGTCCTGCTGGTGATGGGAATCATCCAGCTCTCCCTGCTATGGGCGGGACAAGGTGCCGTGGAGACGGCGGCGCATTTTGCTGCCAGGAAATTCGCTCTTCATGCCAGGACCAATTTCCGTAAGGCCAAGGCAGTCGCGTTGGCCGAGGCATCGTCAATCTGCCTCCACAGACCGGGGGGGAAATGGGCGTCGGCACATCTCACATCCATCGACTTTTCCCGTCACAAGAAAGGAACCCCGCCGCAATCCGCCCTTCCGGGTGAGGCATATTGCCTGCGTCTCACCCATTGGGTCGAACTGTGCGTGCCATGGGTCAACCGGCTCCTTTTCTTGATCGCGCCGGGAAAGAAAGCAAGGATCAAGGAGAAATATTTCCTTCTTCTCCAGTCGTCGCGCTGGGTAACTGTGGAGTGACGATGATATCGATGTTCACCAAGCAGACGTGGTTCATTCGCAAGGGCGCCTATGGGCAGGCGACCGTTCTTCTCCTCACCACGCTAATGGCCGTCTTATCTTTGGTGTATGCGGTTGTATCCGTCGCCTATCTCGGTGCGGAAAAAGTCGCATCGGCCAATGCGGTTGATGCGATCGCCCTCTCCGCAGCGACCTGGGAAGCCCGCGGATTGAATATGATTGCGGGGTTAAATGATGGGATTCAGCAATGTTTCCGGCTCATTCGGTGGACATGCGTAATCTGGGCCGCCATGGCGATAGCCGCCTGCACAGGTCTTGGCCTTCCCGCCTTTCTTGAATATTCGAAACGGGC
>JBFFNJ010000339.1:0-1827 GCA_041563215.1 Candidatus Deferrimicrobia bacterium
ACCCGGGAAGAAGAGAAAGCCGCCGCCGTTTTCCTCGTCCGCGGTCAACCCCTCCTGAGTCGGACCCCTGTAGCTGAGCCCCTGCACCGGGGAGTCGATGAACTGCCCGCGTCTGGGGTGTGCCAGTTCGTAGGTGAAGCACCAGGCATTGGTCAACGTGCCGATCTCGAGCGGCCCCTTGGCCCAGGCGTCTTCGGTGATAGGCTCTCCTGTATCTGCGTCTACCAGCAGATTTCCATCCGTGTCAACTCGCTGCAGCTTGGCGTGGACTGCCACGGTCTGGACTCGCAGACCTATCGATTGAGAGCCCCAGGAAAATTCGAGGTCATCCTTCAGGTCGATAACCTCGTCGTGCATCTTTGCCGGCGGGTCATAGTCCCGTTTGAATGGAAACTTGCCGGGCACCACCTCGCCTTTCTTCAAGGGTACCGGTTCGAATCCGGCATAGATCTGGGTGTCTACGATCCGCCACTCTTCCTCGTTGGGGATTATTTTGATGTGCAGATTATTTGGTGAGTTCCAGATGCTCACCAAGCCGATATCCCCGTGCTCGTCGGCCCAGAGCCGCAGTTCGTAAAGACCTGGCCCTCCTGCGGCAAATGCCGGCGCACCGATCAGCAGAACCGCGAGCACGGCACAGATAACAGATGCTGTTCGATATTTCATATCGTCCTCCTTGCTAAACGGTTTCCCCCCTCCTTGTCGTTTTTTTCCGGGAGTTTCAACGGCGGGCCGTCCGCCCTGAATTCTCCCCCAAAGACGTCTTTCCTGATCGATCCTCCTTGGGGGTCTTATAAGGTTTCACCTCCTTACGGCCAGGTTTTGTTTACCGGCTTCATTTCCGTTCCGATCCGATTTTCATGACTCCGAAAACCCCATGGTTCGCTTGTAAATGGGGCACCGTCGAAAGTCTCTCAGGCAATATTCAACGGCCTTCCGAATGTTCAAGCTTGTCAGGTTCATGCAGTAGCAGTCCGGCTCGGGGTTCTCCAAAACCGGGCACATCTCTTTTCCATACCCGTCCGGTGACCATGAGGTGTGACCTTCCATAATCGGTAACGTCGCTCCGTGTTTGGTGACGAACATTACGGTGCATGCCGGAAATCCTCGTGCCGGGTGTTGCAAAGGAAATCCTGATGGGGATAAGACCAATAAGCGTGCCATCGCCCGACCAGGCGCCGGACAGCACGCAGCATGAGAATAAATAATAATAATATCAGGAGTTTACGATATGATCGGGCGCCGTCGGGAACACTGTCGTCACCATAAAAAATATGTGTCGTGACACACGCGGGACAGACACTGAGTGTGCCATGGCACACTTTTCGGGGATCAGATAACCGTCTACCCCGGTGTACGTCCCCTTGGGGACAGGTTGGAGGGAAAATCGCGAGAGAGGATTTGAGCCGGATTGCGAGCAGGCCTTTCCGCGGATACGGATATACTGGAAACAGTGCGAACCGCCGACCCGAAAAGCTGGACGTCGGAACCTGCAGGTCCCTCCTACGTTCCCGTAGAAGGGAAGACATACTCCCTCTTCGGAGGCGGGCTTTCCACCGCTCAGTACTACGAGCAGATCCGCAGAATCACCGACGAAATCCTCCGTCTCCTCCCCGATGAGGAAACGCTTCTTGTCCTGATCCGGAAGGTCGGCGGAAGGAAACGGTTGCTCGCCAGGGCGGCGCGGCGGGAGGACGGAACGCCGATCTCCACCATCCTTCGCCTGCTGGGTCCTGCACTCTCCTCGTACACGAGGAACGTACGGACCCACCTGGATAGCATCCCGCTTTTCTCTTTCAAGGATCGGATGCTTCGGACGACGGAGGC
>JBFFNJ010000340.1:0-1812 GCA_041563215.1 Candidatus Deferrimicrobia bacterium
GGTGGGGGCGGGAACGCCCTGAATACGATGATCGATATGGGACTCGACATGGTTGATTTTATCGTCGCCAATACCGACCTCCAGGCTCTGGAATACAACATGGCCCCTATGAAGCTGCAGCTCGGGGAAAGCCTCACGAAGGGGCTCGGGGCCGGGGCCGACCCGGAGATAGGCAGACAGGCGGCCCTGGAAGACATCGATTCAATGAGGGAATCCCTAAACGGTGCGGATATGGTATTTATCACTGCCGGCCTCGGAGGCGGCACCGGGACGGGAGGCGCACCCGTCATCGCCCAGGTTGCAAAGGACATGGGAATACTCACCGTCGCCGTCGTTACCAAGCCCTTCAGGTTCGAGGGAGTAAAGAGGATCAAGCAGGCGGAAAACGGTCTGAAGGAGCTGAGGGAAGTCGTCGACACGATGATCGTCATACCCAACGATAAGCTCCTGATCGTTGCGGAAGAGAAGATGAGCCTGGTAAACGCGTTCAGGAAAGCCGATGAAGTGCTCTACCAGGGAGTCAAGGGAATTACGGACCTTGTTACGAAACCGGGTTACATCAACCTCGATTTCGCGGACGTGAAAACGATCATGACGGGGATGGGAATCGCCCTGATGGGAACGGGGACTGCCTCGGGGGAAAACCGGGCAATGGCAGCCGCCGAGAAGGCGATTTCGAGCCCTCTCCTTGAAGATTATTCCATCCGCGGTGCAAAGGGAATCCTCCTGAACCTGACGGGTGGAAACGACATGGCGCTTTTCGAGGTGAACGAGGCTGCCGAGCTGATTCAGAACGAGGCGGACCCCGAGGCGAACATTATTTTCGGGACCGTGATCGACAACAGCTACAAGGATGAAATGAAAGTCACGGTTATTGCAACGGGATTCGATAAGGGTCCGGAACTGTCAGAGATGGGAAAGCAGCGCAAGAAGATCTATTCCCTCGATGTGAAGGGTGGGAACCTGGACAGGCCCACATTCGAGCGGAAAAAGGAGATGGTCTGCCTCGAACCCGAGGAAGAGTTAGGTCTCCTCGACGAGGATATCGACCTCGAAGAGATCGAGGAGCTCGATATCCCCGCTTTCCTGAGAAAGAGGTGTGAATGATCGCAACATGTCGTGGAATATCAGAAAAAAACTCAAGGAGATCGCAGGGGAAGAAGAAGGGATCTGCATAAAGGACCCGGGGGGAAGGATAAACGTCTGCCTCGTGTATCCCAACACCTACTACCTGGGCATGTCGAACCTCGGCTTTACGAGCATCTATTCCTTCCTGAACTCCCGGGATGACGTTTTCTGTGAGCGGGCTTTCTCCGCCGATGCATATCAGCCCGGCGGGGAAAAAGCGGCCCCGCTGTTTACCGTCGAGACACAGCGCAGGGTCGGCGCTTTCGACCTTGTCGGGTTTTCCGTTTCCTTCGAGAATGACTATCTGAACATTGTCAGGGCTCTGGCGGCAGAAAAGATCCCGTCTCTCCGCACGGAAAGGGGCGAGGGTTATCCCCTGGTCTTTTGCGGCGGATTCGCTCCGCACCTGAACCCGGAGGTTCTGGCCGAAATATGCGACTTTTTGGTTCTGGGAGACGGGGAGCCGCCCCTTACCGGTCTTTTGGAAATTCTTGGCAAAAAGCCTGACTCGAAGAGAAAATTCCTGGAAGCTGCCGCATCGATCCCGGGTGTGTACGTTCCATCTCTCTACGAACCCCTCTACAGTAATGAAGGGTCTTTCCAGGGCTTTGGGGACGACGCGAGAGGCGTACAGCCAGCTGTGGCCGACATAAACAGGCACCCCGCCTTCACGACCCTTTTTAC
>JBFFNJ010000341.1:0-1797 GCA_041563215.1 Candidatus Deferrimicrobia bacterium
GAAGTGGGTCTGAAGGGCACGAGCGTACGTTTCCGCCAGCTCTCTGACATCGGCCTTTTTTCTCCACCGGTGGGCGAGGGAGAAGCTCTTTTCGCTTTTCTCGTCGAGCTGGAGGCGCGGGTTTTTTATCACCTTGAAAACGTTCGGGAGCCGGTCAAGGGTGCAGAGGGTGAGGTTGACGGTAAAAAGCACCAGGAGAAAAAGAAACCAGGTCGAGTGGTACATGTCGAACATCCCTATGGCCGAGAGAAACTTGATTGTCGACTCGCTGAATACCTTCCGGTATTCCTCGAGCGACTTGTTCTGCTCGATGACGGTCCCGAAAATCGAAACGACGGCGAGACTGATCAGGAGAAAAATGGTAAGCCGAAGGGATGTAAAGAGCTTCCATACCCTGTCAAAGATAGATTCACTGCTCTTTGCCATGACACCATCCTGGTGAGTTGTGTTTTCTCGAAAGCAGGGTGTTCTTGCCCCTGCACGGGTAAAGCGATCTCGTTTTTATCCTGAATATCATAACGCAAAAAAAACCAGAGGCGGGATTATTTTACGTCCCGCATCAACTGTATACTGCATACATCTAATTGTACACGATGTCGAACGCAGAGGTTACAAAAAAAATGGGGCGGCCACGCCGCCCCGAATTGGCTCGTGTAAAACAACTACTCTACGTGGCACTCGGTGCACTTGGTGGGAGCATTTTTGCCCGCCGCCTTCTCTTTCTTGTGGCAGTCCTTGCAGCCATCGTGCATAGCCTTTTTGTAATCAGGGGTATCACCGGCTGCTTCCTTCTTGTGGCACTCTGAGCACGCCTGAGGCTGTTCTCCCTCTTTTGTACTATGGTGGCACGCCTTGCAGTCGTCATTGACGCGCTTCTGGTGCTCATGGTGCTTGAACTCTACGGGAGCCTTTTTCTCCTGTATCTTGTTGAGCGAGATAACTTCAGGCCCCTTGTTCACAGCCCCCACGTAAGCAAAGGAAGCCACGACGGCGAACACTACAGCAAGTAACATTGCAACCCTTTTCATAACCGTTTCCCTCCTTGATTTGTTTTCCCCGAAGGCTTGTTCAAAGCGTGAGGTTGCACCTCGCACATCTATCGCACTCTCTCTGGACCTCGTTCCCCGTGTATCCCTTTTCGATTTCTTCGAAACCCGATGCGGCAACGGCGGGACCCAGCTTCTCCATTTTTACCCTCTGTCTCAGTTCGGGGCTGTCCTCCACCTGGTCCTCTTTCTTCCTCCGGTAGTTGTCTTTCAGCCTTACCTTCTTCACCTCTTCGACGCAGAGCTTCTCAAAAATATTCAGAGCAGCGTATCTACCGGAAGCGGAAGATTCGACTATGGTGCTAGCGCCCGTGAGACAGTCACCGCAGGTATAAATCGGGATTTTATACCTTTTGTCCTTAAAAATCAACCGTGCAATTTTGTGCTTCTTATCTATCAACTTCAGCGTGTATTCCGCCGGTATAAACGACAGGTCCGCGCTGCTTCCGATGGCGATGATAACCGTGTCGCACCGTACCTCGAACTCAGACCCGGGCACCGTAATTGGGTTTATCCTTTCCTGCCTGTCGTACTCCAGCCGGGAGACGCTCAGCGCCTCGAACCCCGCTATCCGCTGCCTGATCACGAAGAACTTTTTTACCGCCGTCCCGTCCATGAGCGTCACTCCTTCCCCGATGGCCTCCTCCACCTCCCAGGGAAAGGCGGGCATGGTATCCTTCGATTCCAGGCAGGCAATCGTCACGTCCCTTACGCCGAGCCTGAGAGCGGTCCTGGCAGCGTCAACAGCCAC
>JBFFNJ010000342.1:0-1703 GCA_041563215.1 Candidatus Deferrimicrobia bacterium
GACCGTGAGGAAAGGCCGGGCATCAAGTTCAAGGACGCCGACCTGATGGGGGTCCCGATTCGGGTCACGGTGGGGGAGAAAAAGGCTGCCGGGGAAAAGGTCGAACTGAAGATCAGGGAAACGGGTGAAACGAAGGATGTGGGGATAAGGGATGCGGTCGGTGTATTGGTAAGTGAGGTAGAAAAGGAGCGCGAAAGATGTATGGAAACTTGAACAGGGTTATTGCAGCTCTCGATTTTCCCTCTATGCATGAAGCTCTCGACTTCGTGAAACGGTCGGGTGATGAGCTGTTGTGGTGCAAAGTCGGCATGGAGCTCTTTACCCGGGAAGGATATCCGGTGATAGAGAGGCTCAAGAGGGAAAAGAAGATGGTGTTTCTCGATCTCAAATTCCATGATATTCCCAACACCATACAAGGTGCGGTGAAAAGTGCTGTGGCCCATGGAGTCGACATGCTCACCGTGCACGCCTCGGGTGGATCAGAGATGCTCAGGGCCGCTGCATCCGTGGCGAAGGTCTCCGGGACGAAGGTCGTTGCGGTAACCGTCTTAACAAGCCTGAACGAATCGGATCTCAGCGTTTTCGGGACTACCGGCCCTGTCTCTTCCATGGTTGAAAGGCTCACGGAAATGGCACTTCATTCGGGCGTCGACGGCATTGTATGCTCCCCTCTGGAAGTGGCCCACCTGAAGGGTAAGTTCGGCGAGAACTTTATTGCCGTCACGCCGGGAATCAGGCTCCCTGATGATGAGAAGGGGGACCAGAAGAGGGTTACCACACCCGAGATGGCATTCGAGGCAGGTGCTGATTTCATCGTGGTGGGGCGGTCTTTGACGGCAGTTGCAGATCCCCGGAAGAGGCTTCGCGAGATTGCACTGCGCATCGGTCAATCCAAGACGTGACATGCTCTCGATTACCGGCTTGAAGATAGTGAAGGAATTCATCGAGTCTTCCACGCAGACCATCAGAGACATTTATCTCCAGGAGGGTGCCGCAGGGGATACGGGAGAAAAAATAGCGGCGCTGGCAAAGAAAAAATCGATCCCCGTAATGGTTTGCCCTCACGATGACATGAAAAAGATTTTTCAGGGAAAAATCAAGAACGGGGTCGTAGCCCGCCTTGACAAATTTGCCTATTCGGATATAGACATCATTTTGGATAGGAGGCGGGATAAATCGTTTTTCGTAATGCTGGACAGGGTTTACGATCCCCACAATATTGGGGCCATCGCAAGGTCGGCCCACTGCTTCGGAGCGGCGGCCGTTGTTATACAGGAAAGAAGAGCGCCATCGATAACGGAGACGGCTATTCATGCATCGGCAGGAGCCCTGGCCCATCTCCCCGTCGTTCAGGTTGTCAATCTTTCCAGGACCGTTGACTACCTGAAAAAAAGGGGGTTCTGGGTATACGGAACATCGGCAGGGGTAAAAGGAGGGGATGTTGCACGTATCGATTTTACGGGTGACGTGGCCATTATTTTCGGAAGCGAGGGGGAAGGGATCAGGAAAAAGTTGCTTGAAAAGTGTGATTTCGAGGTTTTTGTCCCCATGGGAAGGGGTTTTGAATCCCTCAATGTGAGTGTCGCCGCCGGTATCGTTCTCTACACGGTAAACAAGAAGCTTTTCCCTCAGTAACCGGGCAATTTATAATTGACAATACTAGTTCCTTATAGTGTAATTTAATATTCTGAATTTTGAGCCGA
>JBFFNJ010000343.1:0-1685 GCA_041563215.1 Candidatus Deferrimicrobia bacterium
ATCCGACAACACCGCAACGACCGGCAAGTACATCCACAAGGCCGCGGAGAAAAACCCGAAGGAATGCGTGAAATGCCATAAAACACCCTCCCGCGAGAAGTGACAAGATCGATCGGGCTGCCTCTGCCCGCCGCATGGACTCCTTCATAAACGGATACGTGTACCAGCCGATATAACGATTTTCCGATCGGACCCCGGACTCGGGAAGGATTGCCCCAGGAAAAAGGACGCGCCGGATGTCATCCGCGCGGCGTCGGGAACGCAGGCGATCTAGCGAAAGAGTTTGTTTAATACCATCTCGATCTGATTCGGAGTCATCCAGTCCCTATCGAAGAAAATCGCACCCAGGGTCCGATGCGGACGGTTCGCAAGATTATCGTCGATCTGCTCCGCAAGAGCCTCCTTCAACTGGTCGGAAGTGACAAAACCCAGGTCGACGGCAATTGTTCCGAAGCGTTGGCAATATTCCGCCGGTGCATTTTCTCTCCTCCCGGCCATGTGGACATTCCCCCTTATAAATGTCACAAACGAATGTTGAAGGTCCGGTAGCCAGTGATTCCGTTGATCCACTATACAAAAACGGAACTGTAAACGGATCCCCTTTTTCTCATTCGGAGGGGACCCGGAATGGGAACGGGACTTGTGAAGCGTAACATTATTTTCCTTCCCGAAAATTTTGGTGATATTGTTTTCGGTACACATCCTTAGCGTACCGTAGGCAAATCCCTGGTAGGGAAAGACCCGAAGGGGACAGGCAAGGAAGCAGATATCGAAAACGCCTTCCTTGCGATGCAGGGGGAGGGGATGGAAAAACTTGGCTTTGTAATTCCCTGGATGAAAGAGGCAATTCGCGATCTCTCCGCTTCCATACTCGAACCGCAAGTCTGGGGCGTTATCCTTGTCATTTTCTTCCTGGGGATCTTGTACTCGGTGGTTTCCTCCCTCAACCGTATCAGGAGAAATATCGCGTCCCTTTCCTCGGAGTTGTCAGCAATACGGTCGACCCTCAGGAATATCGAAATGTCGCTCGGAAGAATGGAAATAAGTCGCATCGAGGGCGGGGAGGGGGAAAAGGATATCTGGAATCTTACTTTCCGGCTCGATAACGACAAGCCGGGAAGGGAGTAATCGTCACCGTCACGTATACTGCGATACAACCCGAAAGGGAAAAGTGGGCAGCCGGTCGCCTGACCCCTTCGGGTATCCTCCCGGAGCATCCATCCGCCTTCGCTCCTTGCCACACCGCAATTACAGAGGCTTCGGAGCTACGGAGGGCAAATTTCCGCAACGGAAAGACAGGAGGAAATTTGGTGGAGCTGATCGGGATCGAACCGACGACCTCCTGAATGCCATTCAGGCGCTCTCCCAACTGAGCTACAGCCCCACATATGTGAAGAACCAAGATAGGGGATGGATGGGGAAAAATCAATCCCCCTTTTTCTATAACGCCTCTCCGTCCATGGGAACCGTGGATGCCTGGGACCCCTCTTCCGTGCGCCTTGCGACCTGCGCTCGGACCGAAACGGGCGGTCGGGCGCCGGATCCGAACCGGCCTTCGTCCCCGGCCTTCACTTCACCCGGGCAAATTCCTCCATGAAGCCGGCAAGCGCGTCCACCCATTCATATGACGCCGCATTGTATATGGAAGCACGGATCCCGCCCACGGACCGGTGGCCTTTCAGACC
>JBFFNJ010000344.1:0-1670 GCA_041563215.1 Candidatus Deferrimicrobia bacterium
CCGCACCGGCGATGGAACTCACTACGCCCGCCCCCGGGAGCGCCGGAGGGTGCGCGATCGTCGATAGAGATGGAAGCACCACCGGTATCAAGGGCGCCCTCGGGCTGCTGCTTCTCGCCGGCATCTGGTTCGCGGCCAGAAGAAGGAAGAGGAAGGCACCTGGTAGCGGGAAATAACGCTCACGCGAAGAAACCAAAAGGGCGAGCTTGAAAGCTCGCCCTTTTTTTGTCTTGTGAAAAATCACCGCCCCCGGGGTAAGGTGATCCGGAGGGAAGAAGACTTGAACATCGCCGCCTTTTGACGGAAGAACCTACTTCACGAACTCGCCGGTGAAGACGTAGTCGTTGGCCTTCTTGGCGGCGTGGCACTTGATGCACCCCTCCACCTTCCCCTCTTTCTCGACGGTGCCGTCGGCTTTATATTTCGCCCAGAACCAGTCGTTCGCCTCGGGGTTGAACCCGGCCACCTTGTACATCACCGTGACCGCGGCGAGCTGTTTTTCCGGTGAGTAGTTCTCCTTCACGATCATCGCCCCTGCACCCATGACCGTACCGGCATCGATGGCGCTTTTCGCCGCATCGTTGATGTAGGTCGTAAGAAACGCGCCGTGGGGCGGCTGACCCTTGTACAGCTTCTCCTTCCCCGGCCAGAGTGGCCAATCCTGGTATTTGCTGGCCGTCGTTACGAAGGTGTAGACGGCAGCCCCCTCTGCCTTCGGAAGCTCAGCCATCTTCTCCTCTGCGCCTTTTTTCGTTCCGGCCCAGGCAAGGGTAATGCACACGATGAAAGAAACGAGAACCAAACCGATAGTAGTTTTCTTCATTCCCCACCTCCCCGTGATTTTTCCCGCTTCTGGTATGGAAATACAGCGGATGGTTGACTGCCCGTGGTTTCCATTATAACAGAAATCAGGCGAATAAACGGCAGGTTGTTTTTTTCAAAAGGGTGCAGGCGACCGGTCCCACCACAGATACCGGGGCGGCAGCTTACCATTGAGCGAAACCCGGAAGATGCACCCGTCAAGATTACCCTTGCCTCTCACTCCGTCACATCATAGAGAACATCCATGACGACGCGGGTTCGCTCATCGAGGAGAACCACATCCGCTCCTACCCTGATGCGTATGTATCCATCGGGCAGCGGCGAAAGCTCCCTCTCGAGGGATGCCGGTATGGGTTTCCCCGATAAGCCCGGCGGCAACTTTCCATTGCGCACGATTTGCCTCTCCAGGCCGGGGGGGAGCCGCCTCTTCTTCGCAAGGCCCGGCGGGAGGGCCTTGAGATGCTTTGCGTAGTATTGCCTTATCAGGCGGCCGTCCTCCTCGTTGAAGACCACGACGACCCGCGTGTCCTCTTTCTCGATCTCGACACGACCCGAGGTATCCTCGGGTATGGTTGCGCAGGAAGTCACCATCCCCAGATAAAGACAGAAAACAGCGAGCAGGAAGGAATATCTCCCGATTTTTTCCATTTGTCCTCCTTATCGGTCCGAAACTGTGCGCTCCCCTTGGTGCCCGTTATGACCATCATATAGTGATCCGGTATGCAGTTAGCAATACCATCCCGGAAAATTTTTGACATAAGCAGCAATTAGCCAATGAAGACACAGCTTGCTGTATTATATTTCGGCAACACCCCGATCACTCTTTATTCTGTTGCTCATCCCGACTC
>JBFFNJ010000345.1:0-1661 GCA_041563215.1 Candidatus Deferrimicrobia bacterium
CGATCTCTTCCGAGAGCTCTTTTAAGTTCTGCGGTTTTACCGCGAGCAAAACCGCCTCGCTCTTTTTCACGAGTTCAGCCGCCGTTTTACAGCGGCCAACGGAAAACTCCCCCAGGGCCTTTTCGAGGGCTGCCGGGTCCTTGTCGAAACACAGGATGTCACGCTCCTTCAAGAGCTTTCCCTTCCTGATCCCCGCCAGGATCGCTCTCCCCATATTGCCCGAGCCGATAATGCCGAGTTTGTGCATTCCTACCTCCTGGCTACCTTTAGGTTCTCCGCATGCCGAATATAGCCGTTCCCACCCTTATTATAGTTGCTCCCTCCTCTATCGCAACTTCGTAGTCGTGGGACATGCCCATCGATAGCTCCCTGAGCGATACCCCTGACATGTTCAACGCGTTGATGTTTTCCTGCAACTGGCGGAGGGAAGCGAAGTAACTTCTCGCCTCGTCCATGTCCTCCGTGTAGGGGGGTATGGTCATCAGGCCGGCAATTTCGATTCCCGGCAGAAGGGAGATCTCCTCGAGGAGGGGAACCAGGTCGTTTCTCAGAACCCCCCACTTCGACGACTCCTCGGCGATGTTGACCTGAACCAGGACCTTCAGTTTTTTCCCGATCGAAAGGGCCCTCGTCGAAATTACCTGGGCCACCCGTATGGAGTCCACCGTCTCTATCACGTCGAAGAGCTTCACCGCTTTTTTCGCCTTGTTCACCTGCAGGTGGCCGACGAGGTGCCAATTCAGGTCACCCCCGACCGCCGCGATCTTCATCTCCGCTTCCTTCACGTAGTTTTCCCCGAAAGTGTCTATCCCGGCTTCGGCTGCCGCTATTATCTTTTCCACATCGTGGGTTTTCGAGACAGCCACCACCTTGACGCTGTCACCGGTCCGGCCCATCTTCGATGCGGCCGCTTCGACCCTTTCGAGGACGCTCGATACGTTCCTGGAAATAACCCCCATGCGCATTCCCCCTTCAGAGAATGTTTTTCAACCGGTACATGGTGCCCCGGTCGGAAGAAGCCTCGATTACGCCTGCCTCCTTGAGCATGCTGACGGTGAGAGAGAGGGGCAGGCCGACGACGTTGGTGTGGGAGCCCTCGATCCTCTCGATCAGGGCGCTTCCCGCACCCTGAGCCCCGTAGGCACCTGCCTTGTCCCCGGGTTCACCGGTGCTTATGTAGGCAATCGCCTCCTCGCGGGAAAAATCACGGAAGGTGACATGCGTCGCATCGTGCCGTGTTCGTCTGTACCCCGCTTTGCCGTTCACCAGGGTGACTCCCGTGTAGACGGTGTGGGTTTTTCCGGAGAGTTGAAGGAGCATCTCCAGTGCTTCCGTATCGTCTCCCGGTTTTCCGAGCACCCTGTCCCTGTGCACCACGACCGTGTCGGCACCCAGGACCCATTTTTCGGGGTATCTGTCCGCAACGGCACGCGCCTTCATATAGGAGTTGTGCTCGACGAGCTCGCGGGTGGTTTTGTCCCCGCCGCTTCCGTCCTCGGCACCCCCCGGCAGTACCTGGAAGGGAAACCCGAGCAGGCTCAGGAGGTTTTTTCTTCGGGGAGAGTTCGATGCGAGAATAACGTGATATTTATCGTCCATACCTTAAATAATATGACCCAATTTAACGGGTTATACAATATGAAAATTGAGCCGCTACCCCC
>JBFFNJ010000346.1:0-1650 GCA_041563215.1 Candidatus Deferrimicrobia bacterium
AGGATACAAAACAGGGGAACCCGCGTTACTGGATTCCCCTGCTCCTTCCGTCTGTTTCCTGTTTCTTCCTACATCCTCCGATGCTCCATGCTCCGACTCAAAATCCCGTGGCCGCAAGGCCGCGAGGGTTCGACCCCCTCCTCCGGCACCATTTAATTTCGGGCAGTTACACCTGTTGAGGGATCGGCGGGAAGACTGTTTTCAATAGACTGTAGATAAATGGTGAAGTCGGATCAGCGGGGACATTCAACGCTTGGTCGATTGCATCCACGGCATTTCGCAGGTGACCAGGTGACGGGTGAGAGTATCGCAACGTCATATCGTCCACCCGTCCCCAATCGTCCGCTCTGCGGAACAGGCGCTTAATCAATCCAATATAAGGCGGCACCTTCGGGAAGATCAGGTGGTAAGCACCTCCCATGATTCCCTTTTTCTATAATGGGCAGAACTAATCATTCTGATATCGATTCCCCCACTTTTTCATTTATATCCATAATGATTTTTGTCCGCATTTCGATATACCGATCAATGAGGTGGGAAAAAATCAACAGCCTATCCGAATTCCGCATGTTTTTTTGGTGGATGGCGGCATGCATTTGGTTAAGTGTGGACTTCTCAAGGTCCCTGAGTTCCGGCTCAAAAGAATTTAACGGTAAGCTCATGATCAGTTCACCCCTTCTCATTTAATAGGTGTGGCAAGGACATCTTCATACCGACTTCGCACACCAGCAATGTGTTTGTCCCTCATATCAGGAAGACTCTTAGGTTATTATCGGCAAACAAATCGAGATAATTTAGCGACAACGCGAAGGGAAGCCTTCTCTGAATCTTGCCCCCCGACTCCCTCACGCATTCCTCGAGGGGAAAGAATATCGTCTTGACGTGTGCATGATTTGGGCGTATGGAGGAAACATACGGTTTCCTTCCGTTAACCATCTGAATCAGCCGACAGGCATCCGGCAACATTTGAACAACCTTTTTCTCTTCCGACCGTCAGGATACCGGGATGGTTCTCCTCCTTCCCAGAACGGTTTCCTTTTTCCTCCATTCATCCGACCTGTGCCAATTCCGACCGCCGTGAAAATCCGGCGAAACAAGCTCATGGGAGAGCCAACGAGAAGGAGAACCATTTCTTCGAATGGATCCCGTATAGGAAGGAGGGATGACCGATGCCGACATACATCGGCCTGTTGAAACTTACGGAACAGGGAAGCAAGGACATACCGAACGCACCCGCTCGAATCGAAGAAGGCATCATGTTGTATCAGAAGATGGGCGGCAAGGTGATCGGTGTGTACCTGGTAATGGGGGAATACGACTACATCACGATCGGCGAGTGTCCAAGCGATGAAGTCCAGACAGCATTTGCGCTGGCATTGAGTTCACAAGGGAATGTGAAGACAACAACGCTCAAAGCGTTCCCCGTGAAAGAAATTCCTGCCATACTCAACATGTTGCCAAAGCCGTAACGGTATTCACGACAATTGCAGGGACGGGGCCCCTCGGCTCCGTCCTTTTTTTCAACCCAAAATGGTGTGACGGGACACGCGACCCGTTACCTTTTTCGGGTCCAATCCGGTCCAGAAAGGGGGGAAGGGCCGGCACGCGCTGCCGGGTTCCTATAGGGTGCGCAAAGTGAGTAAATATTTA
>JBFFNJ010000347.1:0-1633 GCA_041563215.1 Candidatus Deferrimicrobia bacterium
GGCGGGAAAAACCGGTTTGACACGGCATGCCGGCGTCATATAATTAAAAATTCCTGACTGTGTGGCGGTGTAGCTCAGTTGGTGAGAGCATGCGGCTCATATCCGCAGTGTCCGGGGTTCAAGTCCCTGCACCGCCACCATCCTTTTCCCAACCCGGGATCGTTCTTCCGCGGTCCGTCCGCACTCCAAAAATCGCGCTCCCGAGCCCATCGGGATTCCGGAGCATCGATTCGTGCGGGGCGGGTCTTGTGGTAGAATCCTCGCATCATGAAAATCCTTCGCGTTCTGCTCGTTGACGACGATCCGGCGTTTCTCGATTTCGCAGGAGGCGTCCTTACCGGTGCGAAGTATTCCGTTTCCCTGGCATCCGACATCGATGAGGCGGCGGAAGCGCTTGACGGCTTCAAGGGGAAAGCCGTCGTTCTGTCCGACCTGAGCGTGAACAAGAAATCCGCCCTGGTATTCCTGAGGGACTCCCTCAGGAAGTTCTCACACCTTCCGTTCACGCTTCTCGCCCACTCTCCCCCCCTCGAATCGGTCATCGAGGCGCTGAAGCAGGGGGCATACGACTTCCTCCGGAAGCCCGTCGCCCCGGACATCCTCTGCCACTCGGTCGCAAGGTCCGTGGAGAAGCTCAATCTGACCCTCGAGGGGGAAAAGCAGGAGACCGAAAACAGGAGACTTCTTTCGAGGATTCAGGCGGAATTGGATAAAGCAAGAAACGCCAGCAATTTCAAGGGGTTTCTGATATCCACTACCGCCCACGATTTCAACTCGAACCTCACCGTCCTCGACGGGTATCACCAGATTATCAAGAGACGATGCATGGATTGCCAGAAGCCAGAGGCGGTAAATCTCCTCGAACAGGCCCGGCGCTCCATCATCCGCCTGCGCACCATGTCCGCAACGCTCCTGGATTTCGAGGCCGCGGAAAGAGGGGAACTCCATCTCATACCCGCGGCATTCGAGTTGACCGAAGTTTTGGAAGAGTGCTTATCTTTCTATCGGCCGTACGCCGAACAGAAACAGGTTGTCATGGGTATGGAGGGACATATCCCCCCGCTTACGGTACGGGGCGACAGGGGAAGGGTAATGCAGGTGCTGGACAATCTCCTTTTCAACGCGGTCAAGTTCACCCCCCCCGATGGTGAGATTCGTGTAGGTGCCCGGGCAGAGGACGGCAGGACCGCAATGATCTGGGTGCGGGACACCGGCATCGGCATCTCCAAGAAGCTCCAGGAAAAGATTTTCGAGAGCGCGGGCAGCGGATCCGACAAGGACGGGAGCGCCCGGATAGGCCTGGGCCTTGCCATCTGCCGGAAACTCATCGAGGGCCAGAACGGAAAGATCTGGCTGGAGAGTACGCCGGGCAAGGGGACGATGGTGACCTTCTCCTTGCCTATGTAAAAATATACCAACTTATCCCGTTAATATAGCCACAATGTGCCTGCAATCTTCCGGAAGAAGATTATCCACTCGGAAATTCCCGCCATCAAGTGACGCATTTTTTTTCCAATAATATCTTGAGTATTAAACAAATTTCCTGAATAATCCGATAAAGGATAAAGGATTCCGATCCGGTGGGCATGCGGATTGCGAAGACCCTCGTCAGTCCTTAGGAGGGTAAGTATGA
>JBFFNJ010000348.1:0-1603 GCA_041563215.1 Candidatus Deferrimicrobia bacterium
CGGCTGTGAGACCAAAGAGCCCTGAAAGAGCGACGGCACCACCTCCCGCGATCCGGAGGAGCATCTTTATGGGACAGCCGATGAAGACTTCACAGCCAAATATCAGGAAGGCGCCACCGATGAACTTGAGGATCCCGGCCCCCGACCCGCGGGACTTGAATTCCCCCGTTGAGAAGGCAACCAGGAATGATCCGATGACGATGGCCAGTATCTCGGGTCTCAGATACGTGGACGAGAGGGATGAGTGAAGGCCGAGGGACCCTGCCACGTTTACGAGAAAGCAGGAAGCACATATCCCGGTATTGGCCGGATTCCCGGCGAGGGCAAGGATCGCGGCGATAAGACCGAACAGGGCTCCCAGGATTACCATCGGGAGGGTTTGGTCGGGAAACAAAATTTTTCTCAGCAAAGCCTTCACGACATTTTCCGATAGCAGAATTGTAATGCAGATTGCAGCGTTACGAGTGAAGGATGAAAAGCACTCGAGGGTTTGCTCCGCATTCTGCGTCCGTCATTCTGTTTTGCCGTTATTTCTGTTGTTTTTTCAATACTTTTCATAGGGAGGCATCCCCACCTCTTTTGCCATTTTGCGCAATATATCGAACTCCGAATCTTCCGATTCCACGTACCCCGAAATGCCATCTCTCTGTAATACGTTCAAAACCTCCCCGTTTACTGCAACGGTGGTGTCTTTTTTCAGGGAAAGGAGGACCTTTTTCATCTCGCCGGCAAGTTCGGGACTCACGTGTGACAGGGCATAGAAAGTGCAATTGGGCACGGCGGGAGACTCGGCGACCACCCTGAAATCATCAGCCCGTACCTTCCCCTCGCGCTCCATGGCCTCTAAACCGCCCACCTTCACCGCGCCGGCATCGTAGGCCCCGAAATAGATGGAATAGACCACTTTTTCGTGGTTGAAGGCACCCCTTATGAAATAGTACCCGGCGAGGTCCGTCTCGGGATCGATGCCATTTTTAAGCATCGTGTGATAGGTTGTCAGGTACCCTCCGGGAGAGAGCACGGGGCCGAAGACGAATCGCTTGCCCCTGAGATCACCTATCGCCCGGACCGGGCTGTTGGCCCTCACCACGATCAGCCCCCCCGTGTCCTTTCCGGTATCCGTCTTCACTTCCCTCGCTATGAGGGCGGCTCCCAAAGACTCTTTTATGGTGACGTAGATATACCCGTTCGACTGGATGAAATCGAACTCGCCCGCCTTTGCCTTCTCCGCGAAATCGAAGGTGTTCACGTGGGAAACGATAACCTTCCGCCGCAGCTTCTTCTCTATGTACCTGGCAAGCGGCGTGAACCGTGCCCTGTTCTCCTCGAGGCTGTTGCAGACCTGAAAGGCCAGCCGCACGGGTTCTTTCGGGGGAGAGACCGTCGTCTTGAAGAAGACGACGAGGGTTCCCCCCAGGATGACGAGGAAAATAAAGATCAGCAATCCGCCCCGTGGAACCCTTTCACTCATTGCTGAAAACACCCCCTATAACCACGTTACCATGGGAAAAAGGGTAACCCAGTCTCCCGTTTCTCGTTTCTGGTTTCTCGTTTCTCGTTTCTGGTCTCGAGTTGGGTTTTCATTCCGCATTCCGAATTCCGC
>JBFFNJ010000349.1:0-1594 GCA_041563215.1 Candidatus Deferrimicrobia bacterium
ATCGGCTGCCACAACATCAACCTGGTAACCCCGACCCATGTAATGCCCAATATTCTCAATGCCACCCGAATCGCATTAAAAAAGGGCCTCCGTATTCCGCTGGTGTATAATACAAGCGGCTATGAACGGGTGGAGATCATAAAGATTTTAGACGGCATCGTGGATATTTACCTGCCGGACATCAAATACATGGATGGGGATATGGCAGCCAAATATTCATCGGATGCCCGGGATTACCCGGAAGTGGCAACGGCGGCCGTTTTCGAAATGAACCGGCAGGTCGGCGTTCATCAGGTTGACACGCGAGGGGTTGCCCGCAAAGGATTGATGATTCGACACCTTGTCATGCCGAATCGGATCGCGGGGACAAAAAAATTCGTCAGGTGGGTGGCCGAAAACCTTCCCCAAACTACTTATGTAAACATCATGTCCCAGTACCACGTGGATTACAGAGCCTTTGAGTATCCCGAAATTGCCCGGGGAATCACGGTTCAGGAATTCCTGGAAGCAATGGATTGGGCTGAAGAATACGGCTTGACGCTCTTGGATCCCAGATCTTTAAGGATGAGGGAATTTTACATTAAATCGGAATAGATCTTTTGACAGGGGGATGTTCCATGAACATGAGCAAGCAGGCGGTTCGCCAGGAAAAACCGGTCGTTTCTCCGCCGGGCGAAGGATGGAATCTAGGTTTTCGTGCGATGGATAAGGAGTTGCTTCCCCAGGACCCGCCTTATTCCGTGGCGGACGAGTACCGGGGGAGATGGCTTACCCTGTTCGAAGTGACCGCAAGCCCTGTATCTGCGGGAAATCTGCCCGAAGCGAAACCGGAAGAGGAGTAGGCCAGAGCCCCTTCCGTGTACAATGACGGCCCCTCTTTCACCTCTGGCCGATGGCGGCCAGCAGGTTGTCGGGGGAGGCCCAATAGAAATTCGTCTCGACCAGTTTCACATTGCCGTTCCCGTCGATCACGACCGACGTCGGCAGGGCATTGATGCCGTAATTTTCCCAAAGAGCAAGTCCCACGTCGATCAGTATCGGGAACTCGATCCCCAGCCTCTCCTTCATCTGGCGGATCCGGGCCACCGGTATGGCATTCTCCGAGTCCTGGTTTACCAGAAGAACCGCCACATCATCGCGCTTCCCCATGGTATCCCGGAGGAACACAAATTCCTCTTCGCAGCGGGAGCACCAGGTGGACCAGAAGGCGATGACGACCGTTTTCCCTCTGTACTGATCGAGAGTCACACGCTTGCCGTCGATGTCCGTAAGCGTGAAGTTCGGCGCCTTGTCTCCCGGATGGAGATTCACAGCGCCCGCCGGAACGGCAAGAAGACAGAAAAAGATCGCAATACCGAACACCAGGGAAAACGTCTTGATCCACCCGGATGATTGCATTATGTCACCCCCCCGATAAGGTGACATAATTTAAAGCAATTTCGATGCCAGGGATTGCGTTTCAGAGGAAAGTCAATATTTTTGCATCTTTATGATCTATACGAACCAAGCCTCCGGGAAAAAGGAGAATTGTAGCTGCGCCATATCCCCCACTTTGCGAATCCGAAACGGTGCTCCTTTAGCGCCGCCCTCTTCC
>JBFFNJ010000350.1:0-1593 GCA_041563215.1 Candidatus Deferrimicrobia bacterium
GGAAAATGTTCTCTTTTTCGGTTGACCGCCGTTTGTTTTTGTGTTAGAAATCCAAAATTTGTTGCTCGCGTCACCTGCGGGGGCGACAGAGGTTTCGAGGGTCCCTTTGGGGGGCAAAAAGAAAAAATCAGTTCTCTTCCGGGAAATCGGCAAGTATGCCGCCCTCGGCCTCGAAATGGCCCTGTCGGTGATCATCGGGCTCGCAATCGGCGCTTTTCTGGATAAGAGGTTGAAGACAGGTCCGTGGCTGACCCTGCTCTTTCTTGTCCTGGGCTTCGCGGCTGGCCTGCGGAGCCTCATCCGGGCGGCGCTCAAGTCGCAGAAGGAGATGAACAACGAGGAAGAATCGGACGGGAAGCCTTGAACGAGGAAAAGGTACCCAGAAGGATTGAGCTCCAGATCCTCCTCTCTGCGGTTGCAATAGCGGGCCTTTTTGTGGTCTTTAACATGGCGGGGAAGGTACCCGGGGTGATCGCAGGAGGCCTCGTTGCGTATCTGAACTTTTTTTTCATCAGGGTCATCATCCTGAGGACTTTTGCGCGGAAGGACAAAATCAGATTTGCAATCGCCCTGTTATATGGTGTAAAATTCCTGGCGGTCATCCTCGTCGTATACCTGATCGTCAGGAGCAAACGGTTCGACATGGTGGGTTTCCTCGCCGGGTTTTCGAGCCTTCTGCTGGGAATTCTCCTGGAGGGGATTCGCAGGGCCATATGGGAAGACAGGCCGCCGGAGGAAAGCGGATGAAGGTGAAAAGATCGGTGCCGTTCGTTCTGGGTATGCTGGCCCTGCCGGGCGTGGCGCATGCCGCCGGAGAGCATGGATTTTCCTGGTTCAACCTCCTGAAGATACCGGGGGTCCCCCCGTACATCCTTGCTGCAGCGTGCGTCGCGATTTTCATCCTCCTCCTCTCCTTTCTCGCCGTGGGATCGAAAAAGCCCGAGGACCTGCTGATTCCCGATGCAAAGTTCAACCTCAGGAACCTGCTCGAGCTCATCGTCATGTTCGTCTACAGCATCGGCAAAGACATTATCGGGGAGGAGATGAAAAATTACATGCCCCTCATCGCGACGGTCTTCATCTATATTCAGTTCATGAACCTGCTCGGGCTCGTCCCCGGCTTTTTGCCGCCCACGGACAAGATGACCGTGACCGTGGGGTGTGCCCTCGTCATATTTTTTGCCACCCACTATTACGGGGTGAAAGCAAACGGGATGAAATATTTCAAGCACTTTATCGGTCCCGTGTGGCCGCTGGCCCCCCTGATGATCCCCATTGAGATCATCAGCCATCTCGCGCGGCCCATGTCTCTCTCCCTCCGGCTTTTCGGCAATATAACGGGTGACCACCTCGTGGTTGGCATATTTCTCGGCCTCGTGCCGATTCTGGTGCCGTCGATCTTTTACGGCCTGGGGGTGTTCGTATCTTTCATGCAGGCGTTCATCTTCACCGTGCTCTCCATGATTTACATCGCCGGTGCCATCGAACACGGGGAAGACCATTGATTTAAAGGGCCCGCCGGCCCTTTGAATAAAATACATTTCCCATAAGGAGGGAAGTAGATGTCCAGAAAAGGTTCACTCACAACACTCC
>JBFFNJ010000351.1:0-1522 GCA_041563215.1 Candidatus Deferrimicrobia bacterium
CGATGCTCATCAAGGCGCGTGAGCGAATGAGGGGGAGAAAGGGGATCTACTTTGTCCGGGGAGACGCAGAAAGGTTGTCCAATTACTTTCACGAGGCATTCGACGCTGTGTTTTACACCGCATCGATCTTTCTTCTTCCCAACTACAAGGAGTCGATCAACCAGGCGTGCAAATTGATCCTTCCCGCCGGGGTGCTGGCGATCAGTTATTACGACGGCATATTCAACGCGAGAGGGCGGGATGCCATGTCCCTTACGTTCCCGGAGCTGAAATATCAGTACGGCACCGTCTCCTATGAGGACCTCATGAAGTGTTTGTCGGAGAAAAAAGGGTTCAAAACTTTGCATTTCGACTATCGCTTCGAGATAAGCAACGAATTTCTCTTTGATTTTTTGAGCATACCTGCCCAATCGGCAGGAATTTTCCCGAAGATTCCCTATATCGATAGGATTCCCAGGATCCGGGATATGTCCAATAAACTGTCGGAGAAGGTGAGACCCATGTTCATGGGGTGGAAGTTCGTGGTTTCCCGGAAGGCCTGACGGACAGGCGCCTGTTCCTGTACTTTACATAATATACATTACCAGACGTTGAGGTTCCATCCCGGTCAGGCGAAATCACACCTCCCACATCCTCTCCTCGAAGTTTGTCCCGGGAAGCTCCGCGATAAACGTCCCGTACATGGGCCACCGCTCCCCGATCGATCCCGGTTTCACGATCGTAAGGAAAAACTCGATCCGCTCCTCCCGCTCGCAATCGAGTTCCCGAAAAGGCGCACTCAGTTCCAGCACTTTTTGAAAGGCGACGTTTACCGCGTCCGGCATCTTTTGCGTATGGCTGGAAGGGGTATTCTGTCCTATCTCTCCAATCGATGCGGAGACGGATGGCTCCGAAGGAAAAAGGACCATGCGGATCTTCCGGTTCTTTTTCGTGAAGAAGATTTCCACCTCGAAAGTATCCGGGGATGCGAATATCGAACGATGAAAATCCAGTCGAAGAAAAAGATTCGACTCGTCGAATCCGTAGAAAAGGGACTCGAAGACTCCGGTATCTACCCTGTGCATGGTTCCGAATTCCGGATGAGGAAAGTATCGGGTCGCCGAGCTCCATTCGTAGTAGGAAGTAAGATTCCCGTCTATTTTCGGACGTATATAGATACGGGGACTTTCGATATGGTTCCTTTTCACGGAAATTCTTTCCGCCCGTATGATGGAGATGTCGATGGAATCGGGCGGAACCTCACCGAGTTCGCGGTATGCCGCCTTCACGTGACTGCGGAAGAGGCGGTCAAACTCCGGGCCATGGGGGGTGAAGTGCTCGTCCCCGTACCACCAGCACCAATCCGAGCCTTCCGCCGCAAGCAGGTGATCGAAAGCGGCTTGCATATTCTCGGGAGGATCGATGCCTTTTTCCTTTACATCGTCGAAACGCATCTGCCAGAGATTCCTGGCCTGAGAGAGCAACTCCCAGGCCGCTTGATCCTCCTTGTGCCCTATCCATATGTTGAACGTTCCGTCGATCC
>JBFFNJ010000352.1:0-1521 GCA_041563215.1 Candidatus Deferrimicrobia bacterium
ACCAAGATCGGGCTCGCCTTCGTCGACACGGGAAGGTGCATTCCCTTTGCCTTCGGAAGGCCCTGCATCGTGTGCGAAGAGTTTTGCCCGACACCGAAAAAAGCTATTTACTTCAAGAAGATAAAGGGCCCGACCGGTGAAGTCGTGAATGCGCCCGTAATCGACATCGATCTGTGCATCGGGTGCGGCATATGCGAGACGGTGTGCCCGGTGAACGACATCCCCGGCGTTCGGATCACCTCCGCGGGCGAAAGCCGAAACCCGGACAAGAGGCTCGATCTCAAGGCTGCGGGCTACCCCGCTAAATAGGTGCCATTTCTGCCCGGCGGGGGGGTAAAATCACCTTCCGGGACCCGGTCATTAATGTATTGACACTCACCGAATATATATATATTATGCATCAACCTTTTCTCAACTTTTCTGAAACAGAAGATGACATTGTGTCGTCTTATCTGCGAAAGAGAAAATGGAGAGAGCAGAGGCAACATAAAAAAACTCACATACCGGTGAACTCATGGCATATTTCTATGATAAAAAGCTTCCCTTAGACCCTGCAGTTGAATTCGGCGGCTTCAACGTGGAGATCCTTCTCGAGATGCGCAAGACCCTCATCCATCTGGATAGCAGCCGGCGTGGCACCAAGCTCGACGAAAACATCGTGGATTTTATCAGCACGTCCGTCATCTTCGACTTCCCCGATGACGAGATCGGATAAGGTAAGCAGGGCACCGATTATGTCGTGAGAAACTTACCGAATACTCTCCGGATATTTTCCGTAACTTCTTTATACTTCTTCTCGAAAGAATCCCGCGACGCCATACCCAGGAGGACGATGCCCCTGTCTTCGACGAGAAAGCGCTCTACCGATGCGTCGTGAACCAGGCGCAGGCTGACTTCGACATCCCTCAGGAAACGGTATCCCTCGTCGAGGATGGCAAATTCCTCTTCGTTAATGATTCCCTCTCTGCTCAACTCGAAGAGCGCTTTCAGGGTATTTTGCGTCCTTATGGCCGGCACTTCCCTCCCGTGAAGCAGCTGCAGGTACTGGACGAGAAATTCCACATCCACCAGCCCTCCCCTGCCGAATTTCAGGTTGTGGAACCCGCCACTCTCTTTGCCGAGCTCCCTCTCCATCCTCGAGCGGATATCGCTCAACTCGCCCTTGAGCGACGATGGAGTGGGCGTTTCGTACACGTAGGAGGCAATCCAGCGACCAACCTCCTTACCGAAATCCCTGTCATCCACCGCCACCCTCGCCTTTATGAGCGCCTGCCGCTCCCAGATCCGCGCATCCTTCTCATAGTAGTTCTTAAAAGCGCTGAATGACGTGACCAGGGGCCCCTGGCTCCCCGAGGGTCTGAGCCGCATGTCGATCTTGTAAACATACCCCTCCTTCGTTACCGTGGAAAGGTTGGATATGAACCGCTGGGCAACGCGCGCGAAAAATTCCTGGTTCGTGATCTTTTTCTTTCCCTCTCCCCCCCCTTCCGCGGTAATATCCGTCTCGCCCATGTGGGAGTA
>JBFFNJ010000353.1:0-1518 GCA_041563215.1 Candidatus Deferrimicrobia bacterium
CCGTAATTTTCCCACGCGTGCACGGCCATTTTTTCTACCGGCTCAATGCCCTTCACGATCGCTCCCTGTTCCTTTAATCTATGGATAAGTTTTCCCGATCCGCACCCAATTTCTAGGATTTTTTTCCCTCCAAGATTGCCTACGTACTCCTTGATGAGAGCAATAATCAGATTGTACTGATGTATCTGTTGGTCATGATTCAGGTATTCATTCGGGAAGCCTATTCGAGTAGAGAGAAAAAGTGACCCGTTAAAATATGCTGGTTGGTAAAGTTTTTTTAACGCCTCTTTTTTCGGCCGCGGGTTCACGAAGGCAAGCTTGCACCTTTTGCATTCAACTATTTGCAGTCCATCGTGCCTCTGCGCCATGAATTGCGTCAGGGTGTCATGGTCGCAGAGGCAGCAGGGTACTTCCTCGAGGTATTCATTGTCCCATATCACATTTTCCACACGTTCTGCTCTCTCCTTGATAAGCTCCTGCTTTGGATTTCTGTATACCATCGGTCAATACGATAAGTCGATAAAAGGGTTCCTCATATCGAATAATAATGATGGAGTGGAAGTTGCTTCGGAGAGAATTTTATCACGATGGGGTGAGCACGTTCAAATATACCCTTTGAGGGAGCTGTATTATGGGGAGTGTTTGTTGAATTGTTTACGGGACTTCTTTTCAAACGTTGCGGTGTGCGGGGGGCGGAGAAATGACCTCGAAAATTGTATCGGCAGGACGGGGACGATGAAGATTGAAGGCTTTGCGCGCCCGGAGTATTTCCGGCACTTTGCAGGATGCCCAGATGATTCCTCCGAACTCATATTTGTCCAAGACGAACAGTCCGCGGAAAACAGCGCGGATGAAGGATCGGATCATCGTCTTAGGGGGAAAGTTTTTCCAGAGGCAAATGAAGTAATTCCTCTTGCCAACCAGCTTCACGTACCGGCGGTTGAACGTGCCGATCGTCCCCTGGTGCGCGTGATAGACGCTCGAGGAGGGCTCGTAGATGCATTTCCATCCCATGCGCCATGCACGGAGGCCCAGGTCGAAATCCTCGAAGTAGAAAGGGCTATAGAGGGTATCGAGGCCCCCGATTTTTAAAAATTTATCCCTGTCGAAAAAGGATGCGCCCCCGCAGGGGTAGAGGATATCTCTCGGCCTGTCGTATTTATCTGGCGGCGTGAGAACGTTCAGGTCGAATCCCGACTTTTTGAGCCCAACCTCGGGAACCGATTCGTTGCGCGGACCCTCCGGTGTCTCCCGGATTATCTTCGGGGTTATTGAGAAAATCGTTTCGTCACTTTCGAGCATGTTCACGAAAGGGTCAAAGGAAAAATCTGCTGGCAGGGAGATGTCGGTGTTCAAGAGCAAAAATAGGTCATTTTTCGCTTGGCCGACCCCCCTGTTGACCGTGTGGGCGAAGCCGCGGTTTCTCTCGTTCCGTATGATCGAAGCGGCGGGGAATGTTGCTTCAATGGTGCATGCCGAGTCATCTTTGCTGCAGTCGTCCACCACGATGATCTCGTC
>JBFFNJ010000354.1:0-1443 GCA_041563215.1 Candidatus Deferrimicrobia bacterium
CGGGTTCCCCAGATAAAAGGCATCATAGGGGGACAGGTCCGTCTCCTCCAGCTGTTCCAGGTTGTAGAGGTCCGTTGAAAGCTCGAACTGCGTCTCTGTGGCCTTTTGATCTCCCATGACATTTCGTTCCGAAAGGAAAAAGTGTATTATACACCCTTTCCGCGCAATGAAAAACGCTCCGGAAGGTTTTTTTTCCCGGCAGGCGCCGCTTGGCTAAACGCTCTCGAGGAAAATCCTCATCTCAATTTCCTCGAATCGCCCCGGGGAAATGACGAGGTCATAGAGAAAGAGTATCCGCGACCCCTGGTAGACCTTTTCGATGCCAGCCTCGGAGAGGGAAAAGGTCTCGACGGGACTGTACACCACGTCGCACTCTCTCTTAATTCCGAAAAACATCGTGAACTGCTGCCAGCCGTCGAATATGCCGAAGGTGGTTACCCCGGAAACAAGGCCCTTCCTGCCGAGTCGATTCTCGTGGCAGTCGATGGGATAGCTCAAAAAGTAGCGGTCATCCGATTCGGGGGCGAGGAAGTTCACGTGCCAGACACTCCCGTACCGGCAGGAAAAGGGATCATCGGACCGGTTGATCAGCCGGACCCGGGTTCTCACCTCCTCCCGCCCCCCGTCGACGAAGACGATCTTCTCCAGGTCAAGGGGGATATCTGAGGCGGCGCAGGATAACTCGCCCTTCAGCGCCCCCTTCTCCTCGCTCGTCATGCTGGAAGGCTTCCCCAAAACACCCGCGCTCTCAAAGAGGGGGCCGGCGGCACCGCCCAGGATGTCCGCCGTATCGGCACCCGCCCCGTATATCTCGTCCCGGAAGGAGCGAAGCGTGTGCCGGTCATAGACGATGTCCTGCGCCGAAACCCCCTCCTTCAGGATCGCCGAATCGTGTATGCTGGCGGTACCTTTGCCGGAAACCGGGGGAGCCTTCTCATCGCCGATACCGTGGTGGTACCCCTCGCGACGCCGGGTAAGCACGTTCAGGGCATTGAACCCCCGCTCGACAAAGGAAAGTTCGCTGACGGAAAATCCATCCCCGGGATGGGCGACGAGGGTCACCTTCGGGTTTTTCACGAGCACCTCTTCCCTGCCGTCCCTGTCGATATCACCCTTCTTGACCTCCGTCCAGAACCTCTGGTCCCGCCTGATTACCCCCTCGGCTATCTTTTCCGCCCTGAGGAGGTTCCTGTACACGGCATCCCTCAGGTGGGGAAGGTAGAGCCCCCCGAAGATACCGTGCCAGTAGGCATCGTTGTTCTGGGCGCGGTAGAGGCTGTCCTGCATCGCCTCGATATCGGGGGCAGCGGCCATCGACCGCGCCTTCTCCACTTTTTCCGACACGAGCAGCACCCTCTTGTGCATCTGGTTCGATTCGTCGTACTTGGCGAAAAAGTTCCTGAAATACCCGCCGTGTAGAAAGCTCCCCACATCGGGTAACGC
>JBFFNJ010000355.1:0-1398 GCA_041563215.1 Candidatus Deferrimicrobia bacterium
CAGGATCATTTCGGCAGGTTTCTGGCTTTTCCTTGCGGTAAGTGCCTGCATCCTGCCGCTTGTTTTTTCGGGCTGCGCGGTAAACCCGGTGACGGGGAAAACGGAGTTTCACCTCGTCAATGTGACGGAAGAGGAGGAGATCGAGCTGGGGAGAAAATCCTACGTTCCCATCGTCCAGCAGGAGGGCGGGTTTTACCGGGACGAAAAGCTGGAGAAGTACGTGCAGTCTGTTGGCGACAGGCTGGCGCAGGTGTCACACAGGCCCAGGCTTCCCTACACCTTTAGGGTTCTGAATTCCTCCGTGCCGAATGCTTTTGCACTTCCGGGAGGATTTATCGTCATCAACCGGGGGCTCCTCGTCGGCCTCTCCTCCGAGGGAGAGCTCGCTGGCGTCCTGGGCCACGAGATCGGGCATGCCACGGCAAGGCACTCAGTCGCCGCGTATCAGAGGGCGCTCGGGCTCAACATCGCGCTTTTAGGTGTAGCCGTTGCCGGCGGTTCGAACATGACCATGCAGCTCTCCTCCATCGGGGCCGGCCTCATCCAGAACGGGTTTTCCCGGGAGCAGGAGAGGGAGTCGGACTACCTCGGCGTCGACTACATGGTAAAGGCTGGCTACGACCCGAGAGGGGCCGTCGATCTTCAGGAGTACTTTTACCAGCAGTTCGAGCGGGGGAAAAACACTGTCTGGATAGAGGGGCTTTTCCGTACCCATCCTTTCTCCGAGGAGCGGCTGGAAAATGTGAAGCTATACAGCAGGGAAAAGTACCCGCAGGCTCTCGACGGGAAGGGGTATGTTGTCAACGAGGGAATATTCATCGATAGAACCGAACGGCTGAGAGAGGTCCAGCGGGCTTACGACGTCTATGATGAGGGAGTAAAACTCCTGAACAAGAAAGATAAACAGGGGGCGCTGGCCAAATTTCGGCAGGCAGCGGAGATGGAGCCGGAGCAGGCGCCGTTTCACACCAAGTCGGGCCTCGTCTTTCTCCTTGACGAAGACGCGGGCGGCGCAATAAAGTATCTCGAAAAAGCGGTCCAGATCGACCCTGAACTCGCGGAGTCAAGGGTTTATCTCGGGATAGCCTATCACGAGGTGGGAAAGTGTGGTCAGGCGGTTGTCCACCTCGAAAAGAGCATGGAGAGCATGCCGACGAAAACCGCGGCGAAGTACCTTGGAAAGTGCTACAGAAAAATGGGGGATTCCGAGAAAGCGGCAAAGTACGAGGGGTTAGCCAGATAAGGGGGGCGGCCGGCATCTCGTTGAAGAGCCCGGTGGAGGAGTCGGATGAAGAAGTGGCGGTGGCTCTCGATGATCTCGATCAGGCGACCGTCGTACTCGTCGCCCGCGACGAGCGTTTCGATCTGGTGGAGGAGCTCGTCGTCGGCGAGCCCCAG
>JBFFNJ010000356.1:0-1395 GCA_041563215.1 Candidatus Deferrimicrobia bacterium
GACGTCCGGGCGACCGGGATGGCCTATTCGGGGAATCACCTGTACGAGGCTGATGCGTTCGCCTCCCTCGTCCCGTTCCCCTTCCTCCGGATCCAGGGCGGATATCGCTACATCGACCTTAAGGCGGACGAGGACGACCTTCTGGCCGACGTCGAACTTTCGGGGCCGTACGCCGGGGTGCAGCTATCTTTCTGATCGTATCCCTGCGGAACGGATCCTGAATCGGGGCGAGGAGGCGGCAGAAAATATTCTTGCGAAGGTTCCCGGGGGGGGTACAATGAATTTCTCCCTGGGCGCTTAACTCAGCGGTAGAGTGCCACCTTCACACGGTGGAAGTCACAGGTTCAAATCCTGTAGCGCCCACCAAGGGAAACAGGGGGTTACGGTTGAAACGTGGCCCCCTTTTCTTTTGTTCCACCCTTTTTATCACCTTAATTTATCGCACCCCAAAGGGAAAAACAACTCACAGGTGCCTTCCCGGTCCAATACGGGCATTTTTTTTGGTAATACCTAACCAAATCGAACCAGATATCATACTCTGGTCTGATCATGAGACATTGTAAACAATGTGGTCACAGTCGAGCCAATCGGTTGGCCGACGGCCAGTTCAAATGCAAGGAATGCGGTTGTCGGTGCACGTGGACGACGGTATGGGACGCCAGCCGCTTGTCCGCGCCGACGGAGCGTCGTCTGCTGGAGTTGTTCGTGCTGGGCGTGCCTACGCCTCGTTGCGCCTTCAGGGAGACCATGTGGTCGTCCGCAAGGAGAAGGGTCGCCCGAAGGGACGGGACCATCTCAACAGGATCGAGGGGTTCTGGAGCTATGCCAAGGACTGGCCCTATCCGTTCCGCGGCGTGCCCCGAAAACATTTCCATCTTTTCATGGGGGAGATTTGCTTTCGATTCAACCATCTTGGCGAAGACTTTTTCCCGTTGCTTTATAATCTGTTACGGTCGACTGGCATGACCGAAATCGAGCCGATTTTGGTCCGGTTTCGTTAGGTTTTATCCAATTAAATTGCCAAAACCACGAATTGCGTATATAGATAAAAATGTTCTGATTTAATGCTTTGTGCAGGAAAGGGAAAGAACCGGCAATGAGGATCGGCCCCCTCTGTATGGTTGCCTTTCTTTTAGGCTTACTCTTAGTCCTTGCTTCCAAATCAAGTTCCATCATCAATCCTCACATTAAGCCGGAACCTTGCGACAGTTGTCACACGAAGATTCCTTCCCCGGAGGACAACGAGTTTTTCCTGCTGAAGGATTCGATCGACGAAACCTGCCACGTCTGCCATGAGAAGACCTGCTGCAAACCCGGTTCGCTGCACGGAGCTAATCACCCGAGCAACATCCGGGATTGGGACTGGAAAGTAATGAAGCGCCCGAAGACGCTTCC
>JBFFNJ010000357.1:0-1334 GCA_041563215.1 Candidatus Deferrimicrobia bacterium
AGGGCTATCGCAATAGCAACGGAAAGGACTTTTAATAGGATGTTTCTCGTCACCGCCTCCCTGCATTTCTCCAGAACTGTGTTGAAGGTTGTTACGCTTTTATCTTCTCTTTCCATGGCTATTCCTCAGAGGCCCTCGATTTGCTCTCGGAAATCACGATGCTGTCCCCGGCGGCTGTTTCGGCTTCGGAAAGCACTTTCTCATCGGGCTCTTTCTCCTTCCCCCTTGAAACGGCGAAAATCCTGAAAAGAATCAACTCGAGGTCCTCCCTCGTGGAAATCTTTCTGTCGTTTCTCTCCACGTAGAGGGTAACGTCACCGTTTTCCTCGGACACGACCACGGATACGGCATCACTCTCATAGGTTATGCTGAGCGCTGCCCGGTGCCTTGCCCCCCGCAGGGGAAGGCTCATGACATCGTGGGTTATTGGAAGGATGACGCCCGCGGAAACAACCCTGTCACCGGATATGATGATCGCCCCATCATGAAGGGGGACATCGGGGTTCGTAATCGATTTCAAAAGGTCAAGAGAGAGCTTGGCGTCGACGGTGGTTCCTCTTTCAGCGATATCTTTCAGACCAACATCGCGCTCTATTACGATAATTGCTCCCCTTTTCTTTTCGGAGAGATATTGGACAAAGTCGATCACCTCGTTTAGGATCTCTTTCTTGACCATACTGGTGGAACGGAAGAACCGGTATCTGCCGACCCGGGCCAGACCGGCCCTTATCTCGGTCTGAAATATTATCACCATGATAACGATGATGTAGGCCAGAAAGTTGCCCACGAGCCACTGGAAGGTGAGAAGCCCGAACTGCTTCGACACGAGGAAGATGAAGAACAGAAGGGCAAGACCCGTTATGATCTGAACGGCCCGGGTTCCCTTGATAAGTATCAGTATCCGGTAAAAGACCACGGCGACGAGCACTATGTCGATTACGTCAACGATCCGTATGTTCGCCAGGAATTCTAACATGCCTTCTCTCTCCGTATTTCCCATGCCATGAGAACTGCATCCCTTGATTCTTTCACGTCGTGAACCCTCAACACGTCGGCACCGTTGTTTACCGCAAGCGCCACTGCCGCAGCCGTTCCGAATGCCCTGTCATCGACACTTTTTCCCGTCGCATTGCCGATAAACGCTTTTCTCGACACTCCCACCACAACAGGATAGCCGGCAGACCTGAATTCCTCAAGGTTTTTGATAATGTATAAGTTGTCACGGTACCTTTTCCCGAAGCCGACGCCGGGGTCTACCAGAATGCTCTCCTCATTTATGCCAGCCCTCTTGGCCCTTTTAATCCCATCCCCGAGCTGCTCGAGAATCTCGTCCG
>JBFFNJ010000358.1:0-1296 GCA_041563215.1 Candidatus Deferrimicrobia bacterium
CCCTTCGATGACAACCCCCGGATCCAAAACCCACCGGAGGGCTTCATCGCCTCCGCCAACTTTCCCCCCCTGTCACCCCGAAGAAGCAGGATCTACATCTCTTCCGTATTCGAACCCCCTGCTCGAGGCAAAATGATAATCGAGACCCTTTCGAAGAAGGAAAAGGTCTCCCTCCGGGACCTCGAGAACCTCCAGAACAACACATTCTCCCAGCCGGCAAAAAATCTTGTTCCCCTGATCCTGGACGTGGCGGGGGATAACCTGAAAGGGGGGCCTTCCTACCGGAGGGCGTTGGAGCTGCTCAGGACGTGGGACATGAACATGCGTGCCGACTCATCTGCGGCGTCCATTCTTTCCGTTTTCTACGAGCTGCTGATAGACCGGGTTTTTTCCGACGAACTCGGAGACGATGGGCTCACGCTCTTTAAAAGAACAACGAGAGTTCCCACCCTCTCGCTCGACCATCTCCTCTTCAGGTTGCCTGAGTCGATATGGTTCGATGACCTTCGCACACCCGAACAGGAAGACCGCAACCGGATCGTTGCCGAAACCTTCAGGAATACGATTTCCTATCTCAAGGAAACGCTCGGGGAGAATCCCGATGGATGGGAATGGGGAAAGCTTCACAGGGTCAGCATGCGCCATCCCTTCGGTGAAAAGTGGTACTTAAGAAAATTTTTTACCATCGGACCCGAACCGGTCGGAGGAGACGGGAGGACGGTTTTCAAAGCAGAGTTCCCCCACGGACTCGATTTTTCCCCCATCGTGGGACCCTCGATGAGGATGCTGGTCTCACCGGTAAAACCGGACGACGCCCGGGTGGTTATCAGCACGGGGCAGTCGGGCCATTTCTATGAAAAACACTACAGCGACCAGACGGTTTTATGGCTGAAAGGCAGGTACCGGAAGGTCGATTTCACCAGGAACGAAAAAATACAGACCTATCTCCACATGTGGATTTCCCCCGGGGATCGACCCTGAAATACAAGAAAAGAAAAAAGGACAGCGATGCAGCCGAAAACAGCGTTGAGAAAGCGGCCCCGCGCCGCGATTAAAATCAGTGGAAGGTGCAAAACGAGGGGTTCTCAGATCAAAGGTAACGGGCAGATCATCGAATGTTCGGCTGTTGGTGTTTTCTCACCGCAGCTGACTTTCATTCCCCATTACCCATTACCCATTCCGAATTCCGCAATACCTTGCTTTCGATATCATTCCTCTCCCGTCAACTCCCGGAAGAGCTGTTTCACGGAAATTATCTCATCGCATTTCATCGCGTTCGACCCGGCGAAAACGATC